>DASRYP010000411.1:0-2639 GCA_035687165.1 Actinoplanes sp.
GCGCGGTTTCCGGGCCGCCTCCGATCGTGAGGTGGGCCTGTTCACGCAGTTGCTGGCGCCGCTGGTGCGGCAGAGCGACCCGGCCGCGCGGGCCCGGGCCAACGAGACCGCCCGGGATCTGCAGGCGCTGTCGCAGCGGCTGCACGCCGCACTGGTGCGAGCCGGACTGCGCGGCGAACTCGGCCGCTGAGGCATTCTCGACGGGTGTGCCGCACCGAGGGGATCAGTATCCCGGGCGTGTAACGTGCAAGTGAGGGGCGGCCGTTTCGTGCGGCGGCGCGAAAACGACACGGAGGCGGGCTGTGCGCGAGCTTAGCGTGGTCGGAGTTCGGGTGGAGCTGCCCAGCAACCAGCCGATCGTCCTGCTGCGAGAGGTCGACGGCGATCGGTATCTGCCGATCTGGATCGGTGCGGTCGAGGCGACCGCCATCGCGTATGAACAGCAGGGCGTCAAGCCGGCCCGGCCGCTGACCCACGATCTCCTGCGGGACATTCTGAAGGCGCTCGACGCGCCGCTGACCGCGGTCGAGATCACCGAACTGAAGGACAACGTCTTCTACGCCGACCTGTTGATCGGCCAGGACGTGCGGGTCTCGGCCCGCCCCAGCGACTCGATCGCCCTGGCCCTGCGGGTCGGTGCGCCGATCCGCTGCGCCGAGCAGGTTCTCACCGAAGCCGGCATCGTCATCCCCGACGAGCAGGAGGACGAGGTCGAGAAGTTCCGCGAGTTCCTCGACCAGGTCCGCCCCGAGGATTTCGCGGGCTGATCGGTTTTTCCGGGGCACCGAGCCCCCCGATTGATCGACATGTGCCTCCCCCTGCGCGGCGTGTCGGCGCGTTACCTCCCTGTTTCCGGCGGCGTTGAGATATACGCTCGTGAAGTCCAGGTGAAGCGGCGGCACCGCGCAGCGGGGAGGTGGTCGCGTGCACGAGCAGCCTCTTGAACAAGAAGGCCCACTCGTCGGCGAGGACGGCTCGGTCGGTTATCGCGGAGTGACAGCGTGCCAGGCGGTCAGCATCAGTTACCGCCAGCTCGACTACTGGGCGCGGACGGCGCTCGTGGTCCCCAGCGTCCGGGACGCCTCGGGTTCGGGCACCCAGCGGCTCTACTCGTTCCGCGACCTGGTGGTGCTCAAGGTGGTCAAGCGTCTGCTGGACGCGGGTGTGTCGCTGCAGAACATCCGCCGGGCCATCGAGACGCTGCGTTCGCGCGGCGTGGCGGACCTGGCCGGCATCACGCTCATCTCCGACGGCACGACGGTCTACGAGTGCCGCTCGCCGGAAGAGGTCGTCGACCTGCTGCAGGGCGGTCAGGGAGTGTTCGGCATCGCCATCGGCGGCGCCTTCAAAGAGATCCAGGGTTCCCTCTCGCACCTGCCGGCCGAGCCGGCGGGCGGCCCGATGCCGGTCGGCTCCGACCCCGAGCCCTCGGCCGGTGACGAGCTCGCGGCCCGCCGGGCCCGCCGTCGCGCGGGCTGAATCCGTTGCCGTTCCGGCAACGGATTTAGGCGGTCCGCCGCCCGTACCGCAAGGCTGATCCCATGAGCGACGAACATCTGAGGAACGACGAACAAGCGTGGGACGCCCGGTATTCGGAGAACAACCGGATCTTCAGCGGCAACCCCAACGTGGTGCTGGTGCGCGAGGTCGGCGACCTGCGACCCGGCCGGGCCCTCGATCTGGGCTGCGGCGAGGGTGCCGACGCGATCTGGCTGGCCGAGCGGGGCTGGCAGGTCACCGCGGTGGACATCTCCGGGGTGGCGCTGGCCCGGGCCCAGGAGCACGCGACCGAGGCCGGCGTGACGGTCGACTGGCAGAAGCGGGACCTGGCCGCCGACTTCCCCGAGGGCGCCTTCGACTTGGTCAGCATCCAGTTCCTGCACTTCTGGGGCACTTTCGACCGCGAGGGCATCCTGCGCGCGGCGGCGGGCGCGGTGGCACCCGGCGGCGTCCTGCTGATCGAGGGGCACCTGGACACCGGTCCCCTGCAGCGCGCCGCGTCCGACCACGCGCCCGACCTCCCGGCGCCCGCCGAGGTCATCGCCTCGCTGCGGCTGGGTGCGGAGTGGGAGGTGCTGGTCGCCGAGGTGCACGACCGCGAGCAGACGACCCCGGACGGCGTCGTCCACCACCGCACCGATAACACGGTCAAGCTGCGCCGCGCCTCTCGGTAATTATCGGGCACGGTGTGTGGTCGTGACATGACCTTCAGTGTTGTCTATGCTTCCAGGTGCCTGAAGTCCGGGACCTGGGGGTTGTCGTGCCGTTGCCGACCGCGAAATCGTCTGTTCCGCGCCCGCTCGACGAGGCTCGCCGGAGCCCGATCGACCAGATCGGGCGGGCGGCCTCCGCGCTGATCGTGCGCCGGATCGTCCAGGTCGGACGGTCCGCCGGCCACCCCGACGCGGAAGTCTGACCCCGGGTGACGAGCACGGTCGCCGGTGACCTGGGGGCGCTCCCGGTGGATGCCTTCGACGGTCTGGGCCGGGGCTACGGCGACGCGGCGGCGGTCGCGCTGCTGGCCGACGCCGAGCTGGCCGTCAACCGGGCCCTGGTCGCTGAGGTGGTGGGGGAGACGGCGTCGGGCGGGCAGCTGCTGGCGGAGCTGGAGCGGCAGGCGCCGGAGACCTTCGACGAGG
>DASRYP010000412.1:0-20617 GCA_035687165.1 Actinoplanes sp.
CCTGGGCGCCGGCGCCGCCACCTCGGGCGTGGCCGGTCCGTTGCTGGTCGCCTTCGCCTTCCTGGCGCTGGCCCCACGCCTTACCGGCGCGCTGGGCCCGATCGAGTCGGCTTATCTGATCGCCCCCTACGCGGTGCTGGCCGGCCTGGCGGGTTCCGCCCTCGCCGTCACCACTGGCCGCTTCCGGGCCGACCGTCGGGCCAGCCGAACCCCGGCCGCCTCCCGGCCCGGCAGCTCGGGTCGAGCACTCCCCGGTCCCGCTCGCTCCGCGCCCGACACCGCCGCGACCAGCCCGAACGCTGCCGTTGCCCCGCCCAGCCCGGACGCCGCCGTTGCCCCGCCCAGCCCGGACGCCGCCGTTGCCGCGCCCAGGACCCGCGCCCCCTCAGCCGGCTTGTCCGAGGTGCCGGCCACCGGCGTCGCGACTCCTGACGATCGGGCGAAACGCAGTCGCTCGGGCGGAACTTCGAGGACGAAGCTTTTCGGCCGCTCGAAGGTCCCGGCACAGCCCGCGGGCTCCGCCGAGGCGCCGGCCGCAGAGAGCGCTCGACCGGCTCGCCCGGCCACCGATCCGGAGATCGCAGCGGCCGTTCGCCCCAGCCGTCCCCGGCCCAAGAAGGCCGCCCCGGCCCCCGAGGCGCCGAAGAAACCGAGGTCCACAGTGACTCCCCCGCCGGCGACACCGGCCATCGCGCAGATCAATCCCGCCCCACCCGCCAAGAGCTGACGTCCGGCTACGGCAGGGGCCAAGTGTGGACGGGCTCGTTCGTGCGGTGGAGTTCCGCGTAGCGCAACAGCATCTCGCGCAAGGCCTCGTTCCGGGAACGGCCGCGGCGCTCGGCCAGTCGTACCGCCTCGGTCTGCCAGGTCGCTCCGTTGCGGCCGGAACGGCAGCGCTCGTCGATGATGCCGAGCAGACGGTCGCGGAGGGCCGGCTCGACGCCGTAACGGTCCAGACCCGCGTACGCCTTCGGCAGCAAGACCGATCGCACCAGCTCAACCACCGGGGTCTCGCCCCGGCCGGGCCAGAAGACCGTGGCCTCGATGCCGTCGACGGCACCGGCGTGGAAGTTCTCCCGGGCGGCGGAGAACGGCAGCCGCAACCAGATCGGGCGCTCCTCCTCGGCGAGTTGGCGCACCAGGCCGAAATAGAAGGCCGCGTTCGCCAGCAGGTCGACCACCGTCGGGCCGGAGGGCAGCACGCGATTTTCCACCCGCAGGTGCGGCCGGCCGTCCACCACGTCGTAGACCGGCCGATTCCACCGATAGACCGTGCCGTTGTGCAGGCGAAACTCCCTTAGCCGGGGCACTCCGCCGGCGCGCAGCACCTCGACCGGATCCTCGTCGGAGAGGATCGGCAGCAGGGGCGGGAAGAATCTGACGTTCTCCTCGAAGAGGTCGAGGACCGAGGTGATCCAGCGTTCTCCGAACCAGACCCGAGGACGTACGCCCTGGGTCTTGAGTTCTTCGGGGCGGGTGTCGGTGGCCTGTTGGAAAAGCGCGATGCGGGTCTCGGCCCACAACCGGCGGCCGTGCAGGAACGGCGAGTTCGCGCCGACCGCCACCTGCGCGCCGGCGATCGCCTGGGACGCGTTCCAGAACCGGTCGAACCGGTCCGGCGGCACCTGCAGGTGGAACTGGACGCTGGTGCACGCCGCCTCGGGCACGATCGAGTCGCTGACACTGCGCAGCCGCTCGACGCCGCCGATGTCGAGGGCGAACTGCTCGCCCCGCGCGCCGGCCAGCTCGTCGTTGAGCAGGCGATATCGCTCGTTGCCGCTGAGATTTTCGAGCACCAGGTCGCCGGGGGCGAGCGTGGGCAGCATCCCGATCAGCACGAGCCCGCAGTCGGCCTTGGCCGCCCGTTCGGCCGCGCGGTGCAGGCTTTCGAGCAGGTCACGCTCGTAGTCGCCGAGCCCGTCGCCGCTGATCGACCGGGGCGGAGCGTTGAGCTCGAGGTTGAAACGGCCCAGCTCGGTCTGGAAGGCCGGGTCACCGAGCAGGGCCAGCACCTCGGCGTTGCGCATCGCGGGCCGGCCGTTCTGGTCGATCAGGTTGAGCTCGATCTCGAGTCCGGTCATGCCGTCGCGGCTGACGAAAGCGCCCTGGTCGAGCATCTGGGCGAAGACGTCGAGACATCGGCGCACCTGGTGGCGGAAGGTGACGCGGTCCGCGGGGGCGAAGACGCCGGCCGCGAGATCCTTGCCCACTCACCCTCCCGGGGTGGACAGGGACAGAAAGTGAGCGAATGCTTGCACTCGGCCTACCTTGCCATCCCGGACGGAGGTCGCGCCAGATGACAGCGAACCGCCGCCCGGATCCGGACGGCGGTTCGGTTGTGGACTGCGGGTCAGGCGCGGCGGATGCCCTCGCCCTCGATCTCAATCTTGATCTTGCGGCTGACCATGACGCCGCCGCTCTCGAGGGCCATGTTCCAGGTCAGGCCCCACTGCTCGCGGTCGATCTCGGCGGTCGCGCTGAAACCGAAGACGGCTTGGCCGTACGGGCTGGTGCCGGCGCCCTCGAACTCGACGACCAACTCGACGGGCTTGGTCACGTCCTTGATGGTGAGCTCACCGTTGAGGACGAACTCGGCGCCGGAGTGGCTCTTGATGCTGGTGCTGCGGTAGGTCATGACCGGGAACTTCTCGGACTCGAAGAAGTCGCCGCTGCGCAGGTGGTTGTCGCGGTCGACCTGGCCGGTCTCGATGCTCGCGGTGTTGATCGTCGCGGTGACCGAGGACTCCAGCGGGTCCTCGCCGATGGTGATCGTGGCCGAGGCGTCCGCGAACTGACCGCGGACCTTGGCGACCATCAGGTGTCGTGCCACAAAGCCGACCCGCTTGTGCGCGGCGTCCAGATCGTACGTGCCGGCGGTCGGGATCTGCAGACCCTCGAACGTGCGGGTGTTGGCGACGGGCTCGGTCATGACGGTTCCTTCTCTCAAGCACGGAAAATCGATATTTGTCTGACGGAACAACTATATGCCAAGCAATATTCCCTGTGTCAAGAGCCGTGTACGATGGGGCACGTGAACACGGACCTTGACGACCCCCGATTCACGGCCTTCGGCCTGTTCGCCGAGGCGTTCACGGGGCTGCCCAATCGCTTCAGCGCGCAGTTCGAGGAGCACCACCTTTCCGGGGTCGAGTTCGAGGTGCTCATGCGCCTGGCTCGATCGCCGGGCCGGCGCCTCCGGATGACCGATCTCGCCGGTCAGACCTCACTATCCACCAGCGGAGTGACCCGCGTGGTCGACCGCATGGACCGCGACGGCCTGGTTCGGCGCGAGGCCTGTGCCAGTGATCGACGCAGCTCGTTCGCCGTGATCACCGACGACGGCTTGAACCGGCTCGACGAGGTCCTGCCCGGGCACCTCGAACTGCTCCAGCAGTGGTTCATCGCCCAGCTCACCCCCGACCAGCTCGACGACATGCTCGGGTCGCTCCGCAAGATCCGCGACGCGGTCAACCCGTGCGCGACGGCGGGCACGGCCGACGGGCAGTCGGCCGCCGCCTGAGTCGCTCGACACCCGGCGAAGTCGGCACTAAGCGGCCCGTGACACACGAGCCGAAAATTCTGCGGGAAACCGGCAGAAGTACCGGCAGAAGCGGCCCACTCGGGGTCTCAAACGGACAAATCTCCCGAGAAAGCCGGCTTCCTGCGACTACTGTGGCCGGCGCAGGGGGATGCGGCGCGACCGAGGCGACGGCGTGGCTTTGACGGGGGAGCCTTGTTCTCGCCGCGTAATTGGCGGGCGTTGCGACGGTCGGCGCGTGGGGGGCACGCTACGCCGACCGTCCACGCTCGACCAGAGCTCTGTTCCGACCTTCAGCTCTCCAGCACGAGGGCGAGCGTCGCGGGGCCGAGCCTTTCCCGCTCCCGGGGCAGCAGGGTGATCTCCCCCGAACGGCACATCTCGCCCAACCGGCGCACGGCCGCACTTCGCTCGTCGCGGTCGGGCGTGCTGACGATCAGCCCGACCAGGGCTTCCACGACATCACGCGGATCATGGGCGCCGTCGTAGGCCTCGGCGGCCCGGGCGAAGCACTCGGCCGCCAGCTTCGGCTCCCCCCGCTGCAACGCGACCGCGGCCCCGACCACCGCCGCCGGCCCGTCCGGCGTCGCGTCCTCATCCGGAGCGAGCTGCTCAAGCACCACGCTCGCCTCCGCCACTCGGCCGGACTCAGCCAGCGCCAGCCCGATCGTCGCGAGCAGCCGCCGCCGATGGCCGGGGTCACCCAGCTCGACCAGCCTGATCATCGCACTGCGGCCCAGCCGTTCAGCCTCCGCCAGCCGTCCGTCCAGGCGTGCCACCTCGGCCAGATTCGCCTGGGCCAGCGCCCGGAGCCGCTGCTCGCCGCAGCGTCCGGCCAGCCGTTCGACCGTCGCCAGCCGGCGTCGCGCGGCTGGCAGGTCACCCTTCCGGATCTCGTGCCAGACCAGGTTGTTCTCGGCCACTGCCAGGTCCCGTGCCTGCCCACCCCGCCGGGCCAGGGCCAGCGCCACCTCGCCGTGCGCCCGGGCCTGGTCGGACGCGCCCGTGCTCATCCACAGCGCGGCGAGCTGAGCGTGCGCCGTCAGCTGACCCGCCACCTCGTCGATGCCCTCGAAGACGGCCAGCGCCTCGGTCGCCGACCCGATCTCCTCCGCCCCGGCGCCGTGCTCGCGAGCGAGCTGGGCAAGACCGATCCGTGCCCAGGCGCGGGTGGCCGGGTCGGCATCCGCGGTGCGCGGGTCGTCGAGCAGCCGGCGCAGCCACTGGCGACCGGTGACGTCGCGTCCGCGAAAACGCCACCATCGAGGCAGTGCCGCGGCGAGACGCAGGGCGGTGTGCGGATCCTCGCCCGCAGCGTGAGCGAGGGCCGTACCGAAGTCGCCGGCGATGTCGTCGAGCCGGCCCGCGGCCTCGGGCAACCGGGTGCCGGTCAGATCGGGCCAGATCTGCTGGGCCAGGTCGGCCAGGACCTGCGCGTGCCGGCGGCGACCCTCGGCCAGCTCGCCCTCGGCGGCCGCGCGCTCGGCGGCGTAGTCGCGAACCACGTCGAGCAGCCGGAACCGAAAGGTACGGCTGCCCCGCACGCTGAGCAGGCCCAGCTCGAGCAGGCGGTCGAGCAGGTGCACGACGTCGGCGCGCGGATCGTCGACGAGCTGTTCGGCCAGGCCGATCGACCAGCGGTAGCGGAACATCGCGAGCCGGCGGAGAGCCCGCTGTTCCCGCGGGTTCAGCAGGCGGTAGCTCGCCGCCACCGCGTCGCGCAGCGTGACCAGCGGCTCGCGCGGGCCTGGCCGATCGAGGTCGAGGACTCGGTCGCCATACCGGGCGAGGATCTCGGGGATGGTCAGCACCCGGCCACGCGCCGCCGCCAGTTCGATCGCGAGCGGCAGCCCGCCGAGCCGGCGCACCAGCGTGGCGAGCGGCGCGATCTCGTCGGGCTCGGGCTGGGTGCGGCGCACCTGGCCGAGACGTTCCAGGAACAGAACCACCGCCGGGTACGCCGCCACGTCCGCGAGGGTGTGCGCGGTCCCGGGCGGCGGCGCGCTGAGCGGAGCCAGCGGCCAGACCCGTTCCACGCTCAGCCCGACCGGATGCCGGCCGGTCGCCAGGAAGCGCAGCATCGGCAGCCGTTCGAGAAGCTGGGCGAGCATCTCGACGGTCGCGTCGGGAGATCGCTCGACGGCGTCGACGAAGACCAGGGCGGCCCGGCCGCCGAAGCGCGCGGGCAGGTCGTCGGGGCGGCCCACACCGAACTCGGCCGAGACGCTGCCGAGCATCTCGCCGACCGTGCAGCCGTCGGTGACCACGATGCCCGCGACCCCGCCCGGATAAGCGCCGGCCGCCCGGTGGGCGGCCGTGAAAGCGACGCTGGTCTTGCCGACCCCGGCCAGGCCGACCAGGGTGATGCCGCGGGGACCGTCCGGCGCGGTGAGCTGGGCCGCCAGCTCGGCGAGGTCGTCGTCGCGGCCGATCAGCTCTCCGGTCGGCAGCACCCGTTGGAAGCCGGTCGGTGGCAGCGGTTCCTCGGTAGACTGTCCACGGGCGGCGGCCAGGAAGGCTTCGCGTTCGGTCCCGGTCAGGACGAGCGCGTTGGCCAGCAACTCGACCGTGGTGCGCTGCGGCCGCGACGAGCGGCCACGTTCCAGGTCGCGGACCGTGCGCACGCCGACCCCGGCTCTGGTGGCCAGCTCGTCCTGGGTCAGCTTGGCACGTAGCCGCTGCCGGCGCAGCACGCCATCGAACCCGGATCTGCCCTGGTCCGGCGTACTTTCGGCCCCCATGACACCGAATTTAGGGTTCATTAACCGGTCAAGCGAGCAGAGATCCGCTCCTGTCGGAAAGCGGACGGTAAGCTATGCTGGCAAATGCCGCGTACTTCCGAAAAGCCCTACAGGCCCAGGCCCCGGGCGATCAGCATGCGCTGGACCTCGGACGTGCCCTCGCCGATCTCCAGGATCTTCGCGTCGCGGTAGAAGCGGCCGACGGCGGACTCGTTCATGAAGCCGTAGCCCCCGTGCACCTGCGTCGCCCAGCGGCTGTTCTCCATCGCCGCGTTGCTGGCGTTCAGCTTCGCGATCGCCGCGTAGCGCTTGAAGTCCTCGCCGGCCAGCATGCGCGATGCCGCGTCGTAGTAGCCGACCCGGGCGATGTGCGCCCGCAACTCCATGTCGGCGATCATGAACTGGACGGCCTGGTAGTCGCCGATCGGCCGGCCGAAGGCCGCACGCTGCCGCGCGTACCGAACGGACTCGTCGACGCAGCCCTGGGCCAGGCCCACGGAGAGCGCCGCGATCGCGATACGGCCCTCGTCGAGGATGCGCAGGAACTGGGCGAAGCCACGGCCACGCTGGCCGAGCAGGTTGGCGGCGGGGACGCGTACGTCGTCGAAGGAGAGCTCGTGGGTGTCCGAGGCACACCAGCCGACCTTGGAGTAGCCCGGTGCCACGGTGCAGCCCGGCGTCCCGGACGGCACGATGATCGTGGAGAGCTCCTTGGACCCGTCGGGGTTCACGCCGGTGACCGCCATGACGGTGACCAGGCAGGTGAGGTCGGTGCCGGAGTTGGTGATGAAGGCCTTCGTCCCGTTGATCACCCACTCGTCGGTCGCCTCGTCGAGGACCGCGCGGGTCGTCGTGCCGGCCGCGTCGGAGCCGGTGCCGGGCTCGGTGAGGCCGAAGGCGGCCAGTGCCTCGCCGGTGGTGAGCCGGGGCAGCCACTGCTCCTTCTGCTCGGGCGTACCGAAGCGGTAGATCGGCATGGCGCCGAGCGAGACCGCCGCCTCGAGCGTCACCGCGACCGAGCTGTCCACTCTGGCCAGTTCCTCGAGCGCGATGCAGAGCGCGAAGTAGTCGCCGCCCATCCCGCCGAACTCCTCGGCGAAGGGCAGGCCGAAGAGGCCCATCTTTCCCATCTGGCGGACCACGTCGTACGGGAAGGTCTTGTGTTCGTAATGCTCGGCGATCACCGGCGCGACCTGTTCGCGAGCGAAGTCGCGGACGGTGACGCGCAGTGCCTCCTGCTCCTCGTCGAGCCGGAAGTCGACCATGATTGTGCTCCTGTCAGACGGGCGTGACGCCGTGGCGGCGACGGGCGAAGCCGCGCTCCTTGCCGCGGGCGGCGCGGTAACGGCGGATGAGTTCGTCGCGCAGGTCGCCCGGCTCGACGACGGTGTCCACGACCAGCTCGCTGGCGAGCCGCATGATGTCGATGTCCTGCTCGTACTCGGCGCGGCGGTCGGCCACGAACGCGGCGCGCTCCTGGTCGGTGGCGAGAGCGGCGATCTTGTTGGCGTAGACCGCGTTCACCGCAGCCTCGGCGCCCATCACCGCGATCTTGGCGGTGGGCAGGGCGATCGTGGCGTCGGGCTCGAAGCCGGGGCCGGCCATCGCGTACAGACCCGCCCCGTACGCCTTGCGGACCACGACGCAGATCTTGGGCACCGTGGCCTCGGAGATCGCGGTGATCATCTTGGCGCCGTGGCGGATGATCCCCTGCTTCTCGACCGCCGAGCCGACCATGAAGCCCGGGACGTCGCAGAGGAACAGCAGCGGGACATTGAAAGCGTCGCAGAGCTGGACGAAGCGCGACGCCTTGTCGGCTGAGTCGGGGAAGAGCACACCGCCCTTGAACATCGAGTTGTTGCCGACGATGCCCATCACGTCGCCGTTCAGACGGGCGAATCCGATCGTGAGCTCCTTCGCCCACAGCGCTTGGATCTCGAAGAACGAACCCTCGTCGACCAGACCCTTGACGTACCGCCGCATGTCGAAGGCCTGACGTTCGCTGACCGGGACCAGCGCACCAAGATCAACCCCCGACGAGGCCTTCGCCTCTGCCGCGGGCGGCTGACCCGCCCAGTTCGACGGCAGATAGGAGAGGTACGACCGGACGGTGTCGAGCGCGTCCTGCTCGGTCTTGCAGAGGAAGTGGCCGACGCCGGACTCGACGCAGTGCACGCGCGCGCCGCCCATCGCCTCGAGCGTCGTCTTCTCCCCGGTGACCATCTCGACCATGCGGTCGGAGCCCAGGTACATGCTCGCGTTGCCCTCGACCATGGCCACGATGTCGCAGAAGGCCGGAATGTAGGCGCCGCCGGCGGCCGATGGGCCGAAGAGCGCACAGGCCTGCGGGATCGCGCCGGATGCCCTGACCTGCGTGTGGAAGATCTTGCCGGCGCCGCGGCGACCCGGGAAGAGGTCGACCTGGTCGGTGATGCGGGCGCCCGCCGAGTCGACGAGGTAGACCATCGGTACGCCGTACTGAACGGCGCGCTCGATGATGCGGATGATCTTCTCGACGGTCCGCGCGCCCCAGGAGCCCGCCTTGACCGTCGAGTCGTTCGCCATCAGGCAGACCTCGCGACCGTCGACCCGGGCAATCCCGGTGATCACGCCATCCGCGGGCAGTCCGTCGGCCAAGCTGTTGGCATAGAGCCCGTCCTCGACGAAGGTGCCCTCGTCGACGAGCAGCGCGATCCGTTCGCGGGCGAAGAGCTTGCCCTTCGCGGCGTTGGCAGCGTGGTAGCGCTCGGCGCCGCCGGCCAGCACCCGCTTGCGCACCTGCACGAGCGCCTCGTCGTCGATCACGTCGCCTCCTCAAGCTTTGAGCCCTCGAACCAACTGAGCTGCCTGACATCACCGAGCCTGGAAACACCGAGCCTGGAAAAGTATCGGGCTGGAAAGTATCGAGCTCCTGAACGCTCGTTCAAGCTTAACGAGCGCTAGGGTAGCCCATCCGGTAGACGCGAGCAACGACGGACGGGAGCCTCCGCCGGCTGCGGAGACTCCCGTCGTTTCCTTGCCACCGGTGCCGTGGAGGGGCACCGGCTGTTACCCGACGCCTTCTGGCATCGGTCGGGTCGCGCCCGGGACCGGCACGACCCGGTCTTCCGCTAAGCGCCGCTGGTGTGCGGGCTTCAGCGCAGCTTGTTGAGCAGGCCCAAGTTGCCGACCCCGCCGACCTTCTCGGTCAGGCCCGAGACCGGCAGAGACTCGGTGGTACGGCCGCCGTCGGCCTTGGTGGCCGAACCGGTGGTCGGCTCCTCGGCCACGGGCTTTGCGGCAGTGGGCTTCTTGTAGCCGGGCTTGTTCCGGTCGTCCTTGACGCCGCCGTCAGCCTTGTTCTTGTCCTTGCTCTGGTCCTTGTCCTTGCTCTTGTCGTTCTTGTCCTTGTCGTTCTTGCGGTCGCTCTTGTTCTTGTCGTGGTCCACGCGATCGCAGTCCTTGCTGCTGTGACCGGGGCGGCCGTGGCCGTGATCGTGCCCCGGGAGGCCGTGGCCGTGATCGTGCCCCGGGCGGCCGTGGCCGTGATCGCCGAAGTCGCCGAGGATGCCGCCGAAGCTGCGGCTCCGGGTGCTGATCGAGCAGGCCGCAGCGGAGTGCGTCGAGCCGAGGGCGCCGAGCGAGTGTCCGCAGGCGCTGTTCCGAACGTCGGTCGGCGCGAAGAAACGGGTGCCGTTCAGGATGCCGTTCGCACGGCCGCCACGGTCGTCCCGGTGGCCCCGGCTACCCCGGTCGTCCCGGTGGCCCCGGCTACCCTGCTCGTCCCGGTGGCCCTGACTGGTCTCCCGCTTCCGGTTCTTCGTGCCGCTCTGGTGTCCCAGGTCGCCCCAGACGTCGTCGGCGCAGATCGCCTGCGAGGAGGGGCCACCAAGGAAAGCGAGCGAGCTTCCGCAGACGTTCGTCGGAGACTCGCCGGGCGCGTGGAGCAGGATGCCGTTACCGAGGCCGTTGTTACCGCCGGCGGCCTGCTGGACGGCGGCGTTCGCAGCGCCGGGGGCGAACAGCAGGGCGCCCGCGGCCAAGACGCCCACGCTCAGAGTCTTACGAACCCAAGTCTTCATTAAAGAGAAATGCCTTTCAACAATGTTTCGGGGGAGGTGACACTTATTCAATTGATGGATGTTCCGTAATTGCGCCTCCGGGCGCAGCGGTGCCCTGGCGCGTTTCTTTCCGCCTTGACCCCGCCGGTCGACCTGCGCCCGCCAGGCACTCGGTGCGGTGTGGGTGATTTCCGGCGTCGGCGATTCGCCGCTTGTTCGCAAGCGGTTGAGGAATCGGGACTGAACACGGACACCGAAGCCGGTGCCAGGCCGGTTCAGCGACCGACCGCCATCACTCAGTCAGGCGAGACGGTCGGCGCCTCGGCGTCCTGTCGCCGGGCCTCGACATCGAGCGCGATCGCCGGCTGATGGCGAGCCATCGTGTGGTTCGCGATCGCATCCGGCAGGATGGCCGCGGAACCACCCTCCACGGGATCCCGGACCCACTGGGCGGGGTACCGGTGACGTCCCCGAGGCGAGGAAGAGACCTCGCCGTGCTGGACCGGAACGACCGCGTCGAGGATGTCGCCCGCCAGATCGCGTTCGTGGTGTGCCGGTCCGGGGTTCTCCAGCGGCTGGTCGGCCACCTGCGGGAGACCGGTGATCGGCGAGTCGGCGTCCGCGCCCACGATGGAGCCGAGCAACGCGCCGTCCGGCCCGTCGGTTCGGTCCGCCGCCTGGGCCGCAGCGCCAATGAGCAGCCAGGCCGCACCGGCCAGGCCACCGACAGCGAGAACACGCAAACCCCGCCGCAGAGCGGTAAGTCGCGTGCGGCCCTCCGATCGCCGCTCCGCCCCCTGGATGTGAGGCGGCAAGGGCGTGAAGGTACCGACGGGCGGCGACGGATACGCCGTGCGCGGCATGCGCTCGACCCCCGGTCGCGTCATGATTCGCCCCTCGTCGTGTCGGCCGAACCGGTAGGCACTTTTTGTCCGAACCGGCGATGTCGGCCACTCGTCATGGGTAACGAGACGACGGGAGCACGGTCACGCGAGCAAATAGGAAAAAACGGGCGCTGGTTAAGCCCGTTGAATTACACCAATCTGGTGCGCGGCCCGGCCCGCAGAACACCCGACGGGAGTGTGCGACCGAGCATTTCCTCGGCCATCGCGGCGGTCTCGATCAGGCGGTCAAGATCGATTCCGGTGTCTATTCCCATGTCATGCAGCATGTGAACGACTTCCTCGGTGGCCACGTTGCCCGAGGCCCCGGGCGCGTAGGGGCAGCCGCCGATTCCGCCGACACTCGCGTCGAACTCGCTCACCCCGAGCTCCAAAGCGGTCAGGATGTTCGCCAGCCCCGTACCCCTGGTGTTGTGGAAGTGCAGCAGGTCGGGACGGACGGCCGAGAGAAGATCGCGGACCCGGCGGGGAGTCGCCATGCCGGTCGTGTCGCCGAAGGCGATGCGGTCCGCGCCGTCGGCACGCACCCGCGCCACCATCGCCGCCACCCGGTCAGGGTTGATGTCGCCCTCGAACGGACAGCCGAAGCTGGTCGCGACGATCACCTCCACCGTCGCGCCGGCGTCCTGAATCAGCGGGATGAGCGAGGCGATGTCGTCGAGCGACTCCTCGGTCGAGCGGTTGAGATTGCGCCGGTTGTGCATGTCCGAAGCGGACACCACGACCTCGATCTCGCGGAAACCGGCAGCCAGCGCCCGCTGCGCACCCCGAGTGTTCGGGATCAGCGCCGAATAGCGGATCTCGGCGTGGCGGGTGACGCGCGCCCACACCTCGTCGGCGTCGGCCATCTGCGGAATCGCCCGCGGATGGACGAACGAGACCGCCTCGATGCGCCGTACGCCGGTCTCGCTCAGCGCGTCGATCAGGCGGACCTTGGCGTCGGTGGAGACCGGCTCCTCATTCTGCAGGCCGTCGCGGGGCGCGACCTCGCGGATGCTGATCATCGGCCGGTCGCCCTCATCCGCGCCACGATGCCGGTGTCGTAGTCGCCTGACAGGAACTCGTCGTTCTCGAGCAGCTCGGCGAAGAACGGCAGATTGTTCTTGGGGCCGGCGATCGCGAATCCGGCGACTGCGGCGCGGGCCTTGGCGATCGCGTCGTCCCGGTCGGCGCCGAGAATGATCAGTTTGGCCATCAGGGAGTCGTAGGACAGGCCGACCGTGGTGCCCTCGGAATAGCCGGAGTCGACCCGGATGCCGTCACCGGCCGGCTCGACCCAGGTGGTGACCTTGCCCGGGCCGGGCAGGAAACGCTTCGGGTCCTCGGCGTTGACGCGCAACTCGATGGCATGGCCGCTGGTCGTGACCGGAATGTCCACGTCGAGGCCGGCGGCGATCCGCAACTGCTGCTCGACCAGGTCGATGCCGTGGATCAGCTCGGTGATCGGGTGCTCGACCTGCAGGCGGGTGTTCATCTCGAGGAAGAAGAAGTCGCCGGTGGCCGGGTCAAGCAGGCACTCGACGGTGCCGGCGTTGCGGTAGCCGACCACCTCGCCGGCTTTGACCGCGGCGGCCAGGAATCGTTCGCGCAGCTCGGCGGAGACGGCCGGGCTCGGCGCCTCTTCCACGAGCTTCTGGTTGCGGCGCTGCACCGAGCACTCACGTTCGGAGAGGGCGATCACACGACCGTCGGCCAGACCGAGGATCTGCACCTCGACGTGACGTACCCGAGGGAAGTAGCGCTCGAGCAGCACCGCACCGTCGCCGAACATACGCTCGGCGAACGCGCGGACCTTGGCGAACTCTGTCCGCAGCGTGGCCTCGTCGTTCGCCACGGCCATGCCCATGCCGCCACCACCGGCTGCAGCCTTGACCATCACCGGATAACCGATGCCGACCACAGCCGCGACCGCCTCGTCGACGTCGTCGATCGGCTCCAGGGTGCCGGGCGCGACGGGAACGCCGGCCGCCGCCATGAGGTTGCGGGCGTTGATCTTGTCGCCCATCGCGGCGATCGCGTCAGCGCTGGGGCCGACCCAGATCAGGCCGTTGGCCTCGACCTGCCGGGCGAAGTCGGCGTTCTCGCTGAGAAAGCCGTAGCCGGGGTGGATGGCTCGGGCGCTGGTGGCTTTGGCCGCGGCCAGGATCGCCTCGGTGTTGCGGTAGCTCTGGGCCGGGTCGGCCGGGCCGACACAGATCGCCTCGTCGGCCTCGATGACGAACGGCATGCCTTCGTCGGCGTCGGAGTAGACCGCGATCGTGCGGATGCCGAGCCGCCGAGCGGTACGGATGATTCGGCGGGCGATCTCGCCCCGGTTGGCGACGAGCAACGAGTCGATCATCGTTGACCTTTTCTCGGTGGGCCGCCCGATCGGGGCGGTCTGGGTATCGCGCCCGGGGGTATGGGCGCCTTTCTAGTGCCCGGTCAACGCGTGCATGGTGGCCTCGCGTAGCAGGGCGGCCCGGCGGCGACGGTCGACCTCGCCGCCGAGGAACGGGGTCGAGTTCATCAAACCGAAAGCCGAGTGGGCGAGCACGCGTGCCTCAGGAGCGTTGAGCTCGGGCCGCAACGTGGCCAGCACGCCCACCCATTCCTCGACATAGAGGCGTTGGAGCCGACGGATCTGGCGGCGCGGCTCCTCGGGCAAGCGGTCGAGCTCGTGCAGGTGCAGAGCGATGACGGCCGGGTTGGCCAGGGCGAATTCGACGTGGAAGTCGATCAGGTCGGCGAGCGCGGCGCTGGCGTCCTCGGGGTGCTCCGCGACGCGGGCCTTACCGCCGTGCAGCAGGCGCTCGCTCACCGGGATCAGCGCGGCCACCAGCATCGCCTCCTTGCCGGCGAAGTGGTGGTAAAGCGCTGGCCCGGTCACGCCCGCGGCGGAGCCGATGTCGTCCATCGAAACACCGTGATAGCCACGAGCCGCGAAGAGACCGACCGCGATCTCGAGAATCTCGTCGCGACGGGACCGCCGTCGGGGCGCGGGCGGGCCCAGGCGCTGCTGCTGATCAACCGTTGTCACGAGGTCACTCTAACCCTCTGTCAAACCTCTGCCTTAACGGGCGTTCAGGATGTGGAACGTCCCGCTGTGGCGGCCAACGCCTCGCCGTGGACCCGGACCGCGACCTCGCGACTCGGCGCGTCGTCGGGCATGCGCTTGAGCAGCGCCCGCAGCAATGCCTCGGCCTCGGTCGCCGAGCCGGAGCGCAGCAACGCCTCGCCCAGCATCCCCTCGATGCGGTCGGCCTGCTCGGTCGCGCCGATCGCGGCCAGCCGCTCGGGTGCACCGCGCAGATGCGGCAACGCCTCGGAGTAGCGCCCCCGGGACATCAACAGGTTACCGGCTTCGAAGGCGGTCATCGAGTGTTGGAAGACGGCATTCGGCTCGGCCGCCAGTTCGGCGGGGAGCGCGTCGAACTTCTCGCCGATGAGCCGGACGACCTCTTCACCCCGCTCGGGCTGGTCGGCGTAGTGGAGCGCGCCCACCGAGCGGCGCAGGACGCGCAACTCGCCGACCAGATCGCCGGCCTCGTGCATCGCGGACGCCGCAGCCCGGAACGTCTCGGCCGCCTCGGCATCGCGATCGAGGTCGAAGAGCAAGCCGGCGGCGTCCTCGGCGATCTGGCCACGGCCGGCGGGATTGTCGGCCAGGCGCTCGATCAGGGTGCGATAGAGAGTGAGGGCGCCGTTCTTGTCGCCGATCGACTGGTAGAGCCCGGCCAGCAGGTAACGGGTGTTGTCCGCCGCGTCGTCGTCGCCCAGCTTCTCGAAGAACGCCAGGGCCTCCTCGGCCACCTCGGCTCCTTCGACCGGGCGCCCCGCCAGGCGATAGGCGTTCGCGAGGTCGCTGCGAACGTACGCACCACCGCTGTCAAGGCCGGCCTCGGCACCGATCGCCACCGCTTCGACCAGGTCGGGGATCGCCTCGTCGGGCCGGTCCAGGTGGAGCAGCGCGTTGCCGCGGCCGACCCGGGCGGACAGTGCCTTGTCGGCCTCGCCGGTGGCGAGCACAGCGCTGAAAATCTCGACCTGCTCGGCCGGGTCGTCGACGGTATGGCCGTAGATCGTGCCGGCTTCGGCTGTGCGCCGGGCCGGACCGTTCTCCCGATAGAACTCCCAGGCCTGGCGGGCGGCGGCCAGCGACTCGTCAGGGCGGTGCCCGGCCATCCGGTTGCGAGCTCGCAGCATGGCCTGCATCGCGACCAGCCGCGGGTCCCCGGTCTGAGCGGCATAGTCGTCACCGCGGTCGCCGGCCTCGTTCGCCTCCTCGGGTCGGCCCTGCATCAGGTGCAGGATCGACAGCCGGGACCAGGCATTGGCGCGCTCGAAGGCGCCGCCGTGCTCCTCCTGATAGGTCACATCGGCCCGGACCGGCTCCTCGTCGACCTCGCCGCCGGCATAGGCCTGGCCCAGCGCGATCCGGGCGCGGATCGCGCTGGCCTGGCCCACCTCGCCCGCGGCGGTGAACAGTTCGACGGCCCGGGCCCAGTGCTCGTGCGCTGTGGCGGCCTGGTCGCGGGATCGCAGCTGGTTGCCGAGCAGCAGCTCACGGCGAGCCCGGAGCAAGGGATCGTCGAGCGTCGGGAAGCGGGCGTCGAGCGCCTCGAGGGTCGCGGCCAGGGCCGAGTCGTGGTCGGCCCGCCATTGCCGGCGGCCGAGCTCGAGCAACTCTGCGGCATCGGCCCCGGCGGGAACCTCGGGGACGGGCCCTTTCTGCTCGGGGACCACGACCACGACGGCGGCCGGGCGACGAGCACTCGGCGACAGCGTCAACGTCACCTCGTAAGGCGTCGCATTGATCTTGGCCGCGATCAGCCGGCTTTGGTGGTCGGTGCCGTTGCGCTCGTCGAACCGCTGGGCCAACTCGGTCGCCCGGGCCGAGAGCACGGCGGCAAGATCGACGGCGGAGGTGTCGCCTTGTTCTCGCCGACGGATCACCGTGTCGCCGTGACCGAGCTCGGTGAGCCGGCGCAGCAGCATGGCCGCGGCCGCGGAGAAATGCATCTCGGCGGCCGGCGACGGCGCCTTGTCGAGCCAGTCGACGTGCCGCTGCAGGATCTCGAGCCCGCGGCTCTCATTGCCGGTGCGCGCGCAGAATTCCAGGTGGATACCAAGGTTCCAGAGGTCGGCGAGGTTGCCCCGCTCCAGCCGGTAGGACCGGCGGTGGGCGTCGGCGGCCTCGTCGGAGCGGCCGGTGCGCAGATAGGCCACCATCAGTTCGCGCAGGATGCCCTGCGGCTGCTCGGTGCAGGTCAGCTCGCCGGCCAGGACCGGCTCGGCGGTAGCGACCACGTCGGCGAACCGGTCGCGCTGATGGTAATAGGCCGCGACGGACGACGGGTCGCAGCCGATGCAGTCGGAGAGCTCGCCGCGAGGCGCTGCCTGCCAGCGGGCGAACCACTCGTCGGCATCGGGCGAGCCGACGTGGTCGGCCACCAGATAGCGGTGCTTGTAGACCGCCTGCATGCTGTGGCCGTCCTCGCGGTAGCGACGCTCCATGTCGTCGAGCACCGCATGGGTGCGCGCCAGCGGAATCTCGGGGAATTTGGTCATCGCGCTGACCATGGTCTTGAAGTGCCACAGCAGGGTGTGTTTGCCGTGGGCGTGGTGGCGGCCGGGATTGCGGTCGAAGTCGTTCAGCGTCCAGGCGAAGGTGACGAACGCCTTGGCCGGCTCGCCGCCGTAGGTGTAGGCGTTCGTCGCGAACAGCCGGACCGTGAAGGCCAGGTGCGGGTCGTTCACCGTGTCGGCGTGCCGCAGGACCTCTTCGACCAGGGCAATCTGGGCCGAGCCGTAGGGCAGGGCGGCGGCCTGCTGGTAGAGGCCCCAGAGCTCGTCGGTGGTCTTCATCGGTCCTCCCCGGGCACGGCCCGGTCCAGCAGGCCCATGAACGAACTGGTGAGCAGCGCGGCGTCGGCCGGGCGGATCGGATGCTGACCGAGCATCAAGGCCTGGCCGTAGAGCGACTCGACGGCCAGGCCGGCCAGCTCGGGGTCGGCCAGCGCGGTGATCCGGCGGACCAGGGCGTTGCGGTGGTTGAGGACGAGCTGCGGACGGTCGGAGGCCACCGTGCGCGACAGCGCGTCGAGCACGCCGCCCCAGAGGTCGTCGGCGACGTCGCGGCTGGCGGTGAACTGCTCGTTGAAGGCCGCGGCCCGGCTCACCAGGTAGAGGGCGGGGACGGTCGCCGGATCGAAGCCACGCACCACGATCTCGCACCCGAGCCGGTCGAGGCGGCGCTGCGCCACCGTCAGGAAAGGACGGAGCCGCAGCTCGGTCTCGGTGTCGACGGCCGCGAACCGGGCCGCCACATCGGACGGCTCGAGCCGCTCGACCCGCACCTCGGGATCCACGGCAGCCAGCCGCTCGATGAGGTCGGCGTTGTAGACGATGCCGCCGTTGATCACGCCGAGGTCCTGCGCGGCGGCGACCGACGCGAGCTGGCGGAACTCGTCGTGACCGGCCGCGTAGCGAAGGACGCCGTGCCGCTCGCGGAACTCGGCCAGGGTCAGGTGGCCCAGGTTGGTCTCGACGGGCACCCACTGCTCGACCAGGCGCAACATCTCGTCGTCGTGCAGGGCCAGCGCCTTGACACCCAGGTGGTGGATGGTGAGGAACTCGCCGAGACGGCGCGGGTCGGTCGAGGCCAGCCGCACCAGCCAGCCGCGGAGCTGATCGGCGATCGCCTCGCGGGTGGCGGCGAGCAGGCTGTCGTCGTAGAGCGCCTCGCGGCTCGCGGTCGGCCGCAGCTCGGTGCTGTCGACCACGCACCGGGCGAAGAACGCCCACTCGGGCAGCAAGCCCTCGACGCTCTCGGCCAGCAGCATGCGCTTGAGGTAGACGCGGTGGCCGCCGCGGGCCGCCGGGTTGACCGGAGTGGGCAGCACGAACGCCGCGCCGGTCAGGCCGGCCTCGGGCACGTCGAGCGGCACCACGTCGAGCGGGCGGAAACCGAAGACCTCCTCCGCGTACGCCATGAGGTTGCCGTCCGGCCAGGGAAGCGAGCCCGTCGTGACCGCGACGTGGTCGACCTCGACGCGCACCGGGAGCAGCGAGCCGTAAAGCTCGGCGAGCTCGCGCACCGTCGTCCCGGAAAGAAGATGTTCGGAGCCGTGCCTGGGCAGCAGGGTGACCGTCGTGCCAGGCTCGCGATCGTCGCCGGGGGCGACCGAATAGCGCCCGTCGGAGTAACCCGTCCAGAGCACGGGGTCGGCGCCGGCCCGGCGGGTGTGCACCCGGATCTCGTCGGCCACCAGGAAGCAGGAGAGCAGCCCGATGCCGAACTGGCCGAGGAATTCGTGGCGGGCGAAGCCGAGCTCGTCGCGTTTCGAGCTGCGGCCGATGGTGGCGAGCAGCTCGTGCACCTGGGCCTCGGTGAGACCGATGCCGTTGTCGGTGACACGCAGCAGGTCGGCGCCCGTGATGATCGAGACGAGGCCGGGCGCACCGGCGGCGGTGATCGCGTCGACGGCGTTCTGCAGGAGCTCGCGTATGTAGACGCGGGGGCTCGCGTAGAGGTGATGGCTCAGAAGATCGACAATGCCGCGGAGATCGACCTGGAACGTGTTGCTCACGGCGGAGAAGGTACCGCGAACGACTGACAGAAACGGGGCAGGCCTAGATTTTGCAGGCTCGACCCGCCCCGTTCCCCCCGCTAGTTCGGACCGCCCGGCTCCGAACCCTTGGCAATCGGAGCGCGCACGAGGTTGCCCCACTCGGTCCAGGACCCGTCGTAGTTGCGGACCTGCGGGTATCCGAGCAGGTGACGCAGCACGAACCAGGTGTGGCTGGACCGCTCGCCGATGCGGCAGTAGGCGATGATGTCGTCGCCCGACTCCAGGCCCAGCTCGTCGTGGTAGATCGCGGCGAGTTCGTCGGCCGGCTTGAACGTGCCGTCCTCGTTCGCCGCCGACTTCCACGGCTTGCTCACCGCACCCGGGATGTGCCCGCCCCGCAGCGCGCCCTCCTGGGGATAAGCCGCCATGTGGGTCAGTTCGCCCGTGTATTCCTGCGGGGAGCGGACGTCGACCAGCGGCCGGCCACTGCTGAGGTGTGCCATGACCTGATCGCGGAAGGCCCGGATCTGGGCGTCGTCGCGCACCGGCACGGGGTATTTCGCGGGCGGCCGCTCGGTGCGGTCCCGGGTGAGCGGCCGGCCCTCGGCCACCCACTTCTGGCGTCCGCCGTCGAGCAGGCGCACGTCGCGGTGGCCGAAGAGACTGAAGACCCAGAGGGCGTACGACGCCCACCAGTTGAAGTTGTCGCCGTAGAAGACGATCGTGTCGTCGCGGCCGATGCCCTTGGCCTCGCAGAGCGCGGCGAAGGCGGCCGGGTCGAGATAGTCGCGGGTGAGCTGGTCGTTGAGCTCAAGGTGCCAGTCGACCTTGACCGCGCCGGGGATGTGCCCGGTGTCGTAGAGCAGCACATCCTCGTCCGACTCGACGACCACGAGGCCGGGCGTGTCGAGGTTGGCGGCGAGCCACTCGGTGGTGACGAGCTTGTCGGGGTTGGCGTACGCCTGGAGCGCGGGCGCCGGATCGTTCGCAACAGACATGCCTGCCACGCTAGTCCTTGCGGTCGCGAGATCCGGCGCGCTGTACGTCACTCCCTGCAGGGCTCCGCGCCGGCCATCGGGGCCAGTTCGGGTCGCTTGGCGGTGACCAGTTCGCGCGACGACTGCCCGAGCAGATGACGGCCGACCCACGGCGCCAGGTGCTCGCGGGCCCAGCGCAGGTCGGCGCCGCGGGCGAGCAGCCACGGAGTGGGCTCGGGCGCCGGCGGCACCAGCATCCAGTCCTCGGTCACCCCGACCCCGAGCGCGTTCAGCACGTGCCCGGCGACCCGGCGATGCCCGGCCGGTGAGAGGTGCAGCCGGTCCGCCGCCCACATCTGCCGGTGCGCGAAGGCGGTGTCGGCGAAGAGGTCAATCAGGTAACCGCCGTACCGCTTGGCGATCATGCTCGCGCCGTCGTTCAGCACCGTGGCCCGTCGCCCGATGATGGCAGGCAGGTTGCCGGTCACGTCGGCGAATCGGAACAGGACCACCTCGGCGCCGGAGGCACGCAGCCGTCTCACCACTCCGTCGAGCTCACGCACCAAGGCGTGCGGGTCGACCCGTACGCGCAAGGCGTCGTTTCCCCCCGCCGCGATGCTGACCAGGTCGGGCCGCATCGCCAGGGTCGGCTCGAGTTGCTCGTCGACGATCTGGCGAATGACCTTGCCGCGAACGGCGAGGTTGGCATAGCCGAAGTTCGGTCCCGAGTCGACGGCCAAGCGCGCGGCCACCAGATCGGCCCACCCTCGGAAGGTGCCGTTCGGGTACGCGTCGTTCAAGCCCTCGGTGAAGCTGTCTCCCATAGCAACGAAGCTGCGCCAAGCCATCGCCGCCCCCTTAACGTT
>DASRYP010000413.1:0-12864 GCA_035687165.1 Actinoplanes sp.
CCACCGAGAAGCTCGTCGAGGAGGAACGCAAGCGCAAGTCCTGGGTGATCGACGTCCGGCCGCTGCGAGTGACCGCCTATCGCCGGATGTGGATCGGCAACGGCCTGTCCTTCTTCGGGTTCCAGTTCACCTCGGTGGCCGTGCCCGTCGAGATGTACTCGATCACGCACTCCTCGGCCTGGGTCGGGCTGCTCGGCATCGCCGGCCTGCTCCCGCTGCTGGTCTTCGGGCTGTGGGGCGGCGCCGCGGCCGACGTGGTCGACCGGCGCAAGCTGCTGCTGGCCAGCTCGCTGTTCGCCTGGATCTCCACCGTGGGTCTGTTGGTGCAGGCGGTGCTCCACCTGAACAGCGGGTGGGTGCTGCTCGCGCTGACCGCGGTGCAGTCGGCCGGCTTTGCGGTGAGCACGCCGACCCGACAGGCGATCATCCCGCGCATCGTCCCGGCCCGCCTGGTCCCCGCCGCGAACACCCTCGGTTACACCA
The DNA here is from genome assembly GCA_035687165.1 of Actinoplanes sp. Classification (GTDB taxonomy): domain Bacteria; phylum Actinomycetota; class Actinomycetes; order Mycobacteriales; family Micromonosporaceae; genus Actinoplanes. The sequence continues at coordinate 484 of DASRYP010000413.1, forward strand.
CGACGACCGCTGGTGGCGTGCTCGGACCGCTGGCGGCCGGTCTGATCTTCGCGATCGCGAGCACGGACGCCGGGGTCACGACGGCCTACCTGGTCGACGCGGTGCTTTTCACAATCTCGTTCTGGGCCACCTGGAAGCTGCCCTCGATCCCGCCCACCGAGCACGCGCCGGGCGCGGCGAAGCCCACCGCCGGCCTGCGCGGCATCCTGGTCGGCCTGCGCTTCCTGGTCACCCAGCCAGTGCTGCTGCTCTCGTTCGCGGTCGACATCATCGCGATGGTCTTCGCCATGCCACGGGCGCTCTTCCCCGAGGTGGCGGCCGACCGGTTCGGCGGCGACTGGGCGGTCGGCTGGCTCTTCAGCGCGATCGCGATCGGCTCGGTGGTCGGCGGCCTGACCTCGGGGTGGATCGGCCGGGTCAAACGCCAGGGGGTCGCGCTGGTGCTCGCCGTGGTGGCCTGGGGCGTGGCGATCGGGTTCTCCGGCCTGGCGCACAGCCTGTGGCTGATGGTGCTCCTGCTCGCCGTGGGCGGGGCGGCCGACCTGGTGAGCGCGGTCTACCGGCAGTCGATCCTGCAGGTCTTCGCCCCCGACCATCTCCGCGGCCGTCTCCAGGGCGTGTTCACGGTAGTGGTGGCCGGCGGCCCGCGCCTCGGTGACCTGCGCGCCGGCGGCACCGCGGACCTCTCCTCGACGACGTTCTCGTGGGCTGGTGGCGGCTTCGCGGCCGCCGGTCTCGCGCTCGCGCTGGCCGCTGCCTTCCCGGCCCTGCTGCGATACCGGCCGCCCGCGCCCCCGGCGGCCGACAAGGCCGACGAGGCGAACCGATAATGTCCATGCCATGACGAGTGTCGTTGCCGCGAAGTCCGGCACCCAGTGGTCCATCGAGGCGGACGGGCAGAGCGCCGTCGTCGTGGAGGTCGGCGGCGTGTTGCGCGGCTACTCCGTCGACGGCGTGGCGGTGCTCGACGGGTTCGACGCGGACGAGCTCTCCCCCGCCTCGGCCGGTCAGATCCTGGCCCCGTGGCCCAACCGCATCCGCGACGGGAAGTACACGTTCGAGGATCAGTCCTATCAGCTCGCGCTCACCGAGCCGGCCCGGCACAACGCCATCCACGGCCTGGTGAACTGGAGCAACTGGTCGCTGGTCGAGCGGACCCCGTCGTCGGTCACCCTCTCCTACGAGCTGCCCGCCCAGGTCGGCTACCCGTGGTGGCTGACGCTGCGGACCACCTGGTCGATCTCGGCCGACGGTCTGCGCTGCGACCAGCAGGTCGTGAACAACTCGGCGTCGAACGCTCCCTGGGGCTATTCGGTCCACCCCTACGTGCAGCTCCCGGGCGTGAGCGTGAACGACACGCTGCTGCACGTGCCCGGGGCCAAGCGGATCGTGGCCGACAGCCGGCTGCTGCCGATCGGCGCGGTCGCCGTGGCCGGGACGGAGTACGACTTCGCCGAGTCCCGCAAGATCGGTGACCTGGTGCTGGACACCACCTTCGGCGACATCGAGCACGGCGCCGACGGGATCACCGAGGTGACCATCGCCGACCCGTCCTCGGACCGCAAGGTCGTGGTCTGGGCCGACGAGAAGTTCCGCTACTGGCAGGTCTTCTCCGGCGACACCCTGCACGGCGAGCGGTTCCGCCGCTCGGTCGCGATCGAGCCGATGACCTGCCCGCCCGACTCGTTCCGCACCGGGCGCGACCTGATCGTGCTGGCGCCGGGCGAGAACTGGACCGCGTCGTGGGGGATCAAGGGCTGATGGAGTTCGACGAGGTCGTCCGTCGGCGGCGGATGATTCGCAGCTACGACCCCGATCGTCCGGTCGCGCCCGAGCTCATCGACAAGATCGTCCGGCACGGGCTGCGCGCGCCGAGCGCCGGCTTCTCGCAGGGCTGGGGCTTCCTCGTGCTCACCGAGCAGAAGGACCGCGACCTCTACTGGGAGTCGACGACCGAGGGCGACCTGGGCGACGCCAAGACCGACGAGGCGTGGAAGGGCGACTGGCTCACCCGGATGCGTACGGCTCCGGTGCTCGTCGTCTGTTTCTCCAACAAGTCGGCCTACCTCGATCGTTACGCCCAGTCCGACAAGGGCTGGACCGACCGCAGCGAGGCGTACTGGCCGGTGCCCTACTGGGACATCGACACCGGGTTCGCCGCGCTCCTCATGCACCTCACCGCGGTCGACGCGGAACTGGCGTCCTGCTTCTTCGGCGTCCCGGCGCCGGCCGTCCAGACGCTCAAGGACGCCTTCGGGGTGCCGGCCGAATACACCCCGATCGGCACTCTGACGGTCGGCTATCGGGCACCGGACAAGAGGTCTCCGTCACTGCGGCGCGGACACCGCCCGGTGGACGAGGTGGTGCATCATGGCCGATGGACCGCGACGCCGGTGGTGAACTCCGAGGGCGTCGCGTGACGAGCGCGGGGCTAGGCTGGCAACGCTGTGACGGGTCGAGTTGGTTCGGAGAGGGGGAGCCGCCGTGATCTTCAAGGCGGTTCGGGACGGTGCTCCATATCCCGCTCACCACACCACTTTGAAGGCGTGGGCCCAGATCCCGCCGCGGCCGATCCGGCTGGCCGAGCTCATCACCACCAAGCGTGAGCTGGCCCTCGACAAGCTCCTGGCCGAGGATTCGACCTTCTACGGTGACCTCTTCCCGCACGTCGTGGAATACCAGGGCGCCCTCTATCTCGAGGATGGCCTGCACCGCGCTCTCCGGGCGGCTCTGCAACAGCGCAATCAGATTCACGCCCGGGTCCTGGTCGTCGACAGCTGACCCACCCGTTAGGTTGACTTTCATGGTCGCCCCGCTGGATCTCCTCGACGTCGATACGTTGCTCTCCGACGAGGAGCGCGACATCCGCGCTCTGGTCCGCAGGGTGGCTGACGACCGGGTGCGCCCGCACGTCGCGCAGTGGTACGAGACCGGCCGCGCCCCCGTGCGCGAGCTGGCCCTCGAGTTCGGCAAGCTCGGCCTGCTCGGCATGCACCTCACCGGCTACGGCTGCGCCGGGGCGTCCGCGGTCGCCTACGGCCTGGCCTGCCTGGAGCTCGAGGCGGCCGATTCCGGCGTGCGCTCGCTGGTCAGCGTGCAGGGCTCGCTCGCGATGTATGCGATCTGGCGGTTCGGCTCCGAGGAGCAGAAGCAGCAATGGCTGCCCGGCATGGCGGCCGGCGAGCTGATCGGCTGCTTCGGTCTGACCGAGCCCGACCACGGCTCCGACCCGGCCACCATGTCGACCCGGGCACGCCGTGACGGCGCCGACTGGGTGCTCGACGGCGGCAAGATGTGGATCACGAACGCGCCGCTCGCCGATGTGGCGGTGATCTGGGCCCGCACCGAGGAGGGCGTGGCCGGCTTCGCGGTGCCGACCGACACCCCCGGCTTCGCGGCTCGGGAGATCAAGCAGAAGATGTCGCTGCGGGCCTCCAGCACGGGGGAGATCACCCTCGACGGCGTCCGGCTGCCGGAGCGCGCCCGGCTGCCCGCGGCGCGCGGCCTCAAGGCTCCGCTCTCCTGCTTGACCGAGGCCCGGTTCGGCATCATCTGGGGCTCGATGGGCGCGGCGCGTGACTGCCTGCGGGTGGCGCTCGACTACGCGACCACCCGGGAGCAGTTCGGGCGGCCGATCGGCGGCTTCCAGCTCACCCAGGCCAAGCTGGCCGACATGTCGCTCGAGCTGCAGAAGGGATTCCTGCTCGCGCTGCATCTGGGCCGGCTGCGCGAGTCGGCCGGCGAGCTGCGGCCCGAGCAGGTCAGCATCGGCAAGCTGAACAACGTGCGCGAGGCGATCAAGATCGCTCGGCAGTGCCGGACGATCCTCGGCGGTAACGGGATTAGTGGGGAATATCCTATTATGCGCCATGCGAACAATCTGGAGAGCGTGCTTACCTACGAGGGCACTTCCGAGATCCATCAGCTGGTGATCGGACAGAAGTTGACGGGATTGAACGCTTTCGCCTGAGCCGACCCTGCAATTGTCGTACTCCCCTCGTACCTTGATGTCATGGCCAAGTCACCGGATGTCTCCGCGGGCGTCTCCTCTGACGTCTCGCCGGCTGTCCCGCCCGCTGTCGATGACCCGACAAGGGAATATGCGGCCGTCCCCGACCCGGCCGTCCCCGACCCGGCCATCCCTGGTCGGAGCGCTCCCGATCAGGCTCCGGTTGCTCCGCAGCCGCCGCGCAGCAACGGCTTCGCCCGGCTGTTGATCTTCACGTTCTTCGTCTTCGCGCTGCTGGTGGCGACCTGCCTCGGCCTGCGGGCGATCAACGTGTTGCCCGGCTTCGACAACCCGTTCTCCGACAAGACCACCGACCGCAGCCAGCCGGTGCTGCTGCAGTCGATGCGCGACCTCAGCCGCTACGTGGCGGCCGACGGCACCTTCCAGGTCATCGTCGACCTGCAGGAGAGCAAGGAGAACATCCCCGACTTCCTGGTCAATCGGCGCACGCTCTTCGTCGGCTCCGGCACGGTCGAGCAATACGTCGAGTTCGGCTCGCTGGCCGAGGGGGCGCTCAAGGTCGACGAGCAGAACAAGACCGTCACGATCACGCTGCCGCCGCCGCAGCAGTCGACCGCCGCGCTCGACATGCAGAAGAGCTACGTCGTGGCCGAGGAGCGGGGCTTGTTCAACCGCATCGGCGACGCGTTCCGCAGCGATCCGGGCAAGCAGCAGCAGGTCTATGCCCTGGCGCAGCAGCGCATCACCGAGGCGGCCCGCTCCAGCGGTCTCGATGAGCGCGCCCGGCAGAACACTGAACGCATGCTCGGAAGCCTTTTCACCCGCCTGGGCTACTCCACGGTCACCGTCACGTTCGACACGCCGTAGGCGGCACCGAGCGCCGCCGGCCCGGGGGCGGGACCGGCGACGCTCGGCTGTCCTTCAGTGCTCGGCTGTCATCAGCCGGTTGAACGCGAGGTCACTCGTTCGGGAGCAGGGCCCAGAGGATGAGGTAGATGACGAACTGGGGGCCGGGCAGCAGGCAGGAGACGACGAAGATCAGGCGCATGACTCCGGGGGAAACACCGAAGCGACGGGCCAGGCCGGAGCAGACACCGGCGATCCAGCGGTCGTCCCGGGGGCGAGCGAGTCGGCGAGTCACGATCAGTTAACTCCTTCATGAGTGGCTCCGGCTCTCTGCCGGTTCCTCTTCGACAGTAAGCGCACGGTGACGTTCCGCCCTCGGTCCGTAGGTGGAGAAGTGCGTTCCGGCTCCCGTAAGGGTGACCCGTACCCTCGCGCCTTCCGCTGTTAACCTGGGTCCCGATTTCCGGCTTCCAGCGTTCACAGGGTCTGTGGGCCGCGCGAAACACTTGTGCCCTAGGAGGCAGGCGGTGACTCTCCGGTGACGCTGGCCGTTCTGACCAGCACCGGCAACACCCTCGATCCCGCCGACGCGACACGGCTCACCGAGGAACTTTCCGCCGGACTCCGGGCGGCCGGCGCGAGCGTGGTCCGGTCCGGGCCGACCGGCCTGCGGGACGTCGTCGATCGGGCCCAGCTGACCCAGGAGCCCGTCCTCGTCTGTGCTGACAACCTGGTCGCACACCCCAGCCTGCTCTGGATGCTGGCGACCGAGCCGGCCGGCCGCACCACCGCCCTGGTCGTCCCCGACCCGCAGGGCGACCTGCGCGACGACCGGGGCAAGGTGCTGCCGGCCCTCGACAGCCCCGGCACCGTGCACTACGGCGGCGCGATCTGCGTGGCCCCGGCCGACCTGCCGCTGCTGGCCAAGGTCGCCGATCGCCCCGACCTGCTGCCCGCGCTGCTCGAGGCAGGCCTCGTGCCGGTCGCCACGCCGCTGCGTCTGCTCCGTGCCGAGTTGGTGCACGACAGTGCCGAGCTGACCCGGGCTCGGGCCGAGGTAGCCGCGGTCGACGAGGACAAGGCACGCCTGCGCATGGCCGTCAAGGAGAAGGACGACTTCTTCACGACATATGCGGTGAGCACCTGGTCGCCGCTGGTCACCAAGGCCGCCGCCCGGCTCCGGCTGACCCCGAGCGGTGTCACCGCACTCTCGGTCTTACTCGCCGTGGCGGCCGCGCTCGCGTTCTGGCAGGCGTCGCGTCCCGCGATGATCGCCGGTGGCATCCTGCTCTACCTGGGCTTCGTGCTCGACTGCGTCGACGGCCAGCTCGCCCGCTACACGCGGCGGTTCGGCGCGTTCGGCGGCTGGCTCGACACGATGGCCGACCGGGCCAAGGAGTACGCGGCCTATGCCGGTCTCGCCGCCGGGGCCGAGCGCATCGGTCTGCCGTACGCGTGGCCTCTCGCCATCACCGCGATCGTCTTGCAGACCGTGCGGCACATGACCGACGCCTGGTACGGCGCGCTGCACGACGAGGCCACCGCCCATCCCCGACAGCAGGCCGCGGGGGGAGTCGGCGCCCGGCTGAGCGCGGCGTCGACGCGGGTGCAGGGCGACACCGGCTCGGCGGCGTACTGGTTGAAGCGGATCGTGGTCTTCCCGATCGGGGAACGCTGGGCCCTGCTCTCCGTGCTGGCGATCTTCACCAACGGGCGGGTCGCGCTCGCCGGTGTGGTGCTCTGCGGGCTCGTGGCGTTCGCGTACACCCTGGGCCTGCGCTCCCTGCGGGCCCTGAGCATGCGGGTCGGCGTCCTCGACAAGACCGACACTTCCCGCTTCCGCGACGACGGCCTGCTGGTCCGCGCGGTGCTGAGCCGGGCGAAGCTGCCGGCTCCGCTCGCGTTCGCCGCCCTGGCCGCCGTGGCCGCGCTCGCCCTGGTCGTCGCCCTGCTCGCCGGCTGGGTCGAACCGCCCGCCAAGGTCGCCCTCGCCGTGCTGGCCCTGGTTGTCCTCGGCGCCGGGCTGCCCGCCCGGTCGTGGCACGGCGGCCCGCTCGATTGGCTGATCCCGGCCTTCCTGCGCGCCGCTGAATACCTGACGGTGGTGGCTGTCGGCCTCGCCGGTTCGGTGCCGCCGCCGGTAGTCTTCCTGCTGATCTTCATGTTGACGCTGCACCACTACGACCTGGTCGCCCGGATGGAGAAGGGCGCCCCGACCGGTCGCCCGACCGGTGATCCGCTCGGCTGGGACGGCCGTGTGGTGCTGCTGACCGCGGCCGCGCTGGCCGGCGTGCCCACTGCCGGCATGGTGGTGCTGGCCGTGCTGGTCGGCGGTACCTTCTTGATCAACGCAATCGCCGACTGGCGGACAGGTGGCACCCGCCCGTGACATTCCTCAGCATCGTCTTGCCGGTCTACAAGGTTCAGGGCTACCTGCGGCAGTGCCTCGACTCGCTGCTGAGTCAGTCGTTCACCGACTTCGAGGTGGTCGCGGTCGACGACCGCTCGCCCGATCACAGCGGTGCGATCCTGGCCGAGTACGCCGCCCGCGATCCCCGGGTCCGGGTGGTGACCGCTCCCGATAACCTCGGCCTCGGCCGCGCCCGCAACCTCGGCCTCGAGCACGCCACCGGCGAATACGTCTGGTTCGTCGACTCCGACGACTGGCTCTCGCCGGGCTCGCTCACCGCGGTCGCCGAGCGCCTTCGCGGCACCGACGCTGACGTGCTGATCGTGGGTTGGGACCGGGTGCACTGGGACGGCTCGGTGCAGGCCGGCTCGGCCTTGAAGGTGCTGTCCGCCGCACCTGCGATCTTCTCCGTCGAGGAGTGGCCCCGGGCGCTGAACATCCTGCACGTGGCCTGGAACAAGGTCGTCCGGCGCGAATTCCTGCTGCGGCTCGGGTTCGTCTTCGAGGCCGGGTGGTACGAGGACGTCTCGTTCACCTTCCCCGTCCTGCTCGCCGCCCAGCGGATCACCACCCTGCCCCGCACCTGCGTGCACTATCGGCAGCGGCGGACCGGCGCGATCACCCGTACGGTCGGTGACCGGCACTTCGAGGTCTTCGATCACTGGGAGCACGCGCTCGCCCTCGCCGCGAAGTACGCCTCGCCCAGCGACGAGGTGCGCGGCCTGCTGTTCCGCCGGATGATCTGGCACTTCCTGCGGGTGCTGCGGCACGATGCCCGGGTGCCGCGCGAGTCGCGGGCCCGCTTCTTCCGCCGCATGTCCGAGATGTACCGGCAATATCTGCCGCCCGCTGGTTACCCGATGCCCGGACGCGGCGAAGGGATACGCCACCGGCTGGTCGCTCGCGGTTCTTACCGTTCGATGCGGCTCTTCGACTTCGGCACCCGTAACATGCGCCGGGCCAAGAATCTGGTGAGCCGGGCCGGCCGGCAGGTCCGCCGCCGTGGCCGCCAAGCAGTCGGGCAGCTCTACTACCAGGCGCACCTGCGGATGCCGGTCGACCGGTCGCTCGCGCTCTACGCCGCTTACTGGTACCGCGGGGTGAGCTGCAACCCGGCCGCGATCGCCGAGAAGGCCCGCGAGCTGGCCCCGCACTTGCGGCCCGTGTGGGTGGTGAGCCCGGCCCGCGCGGCCGCACTGCCGCCCGGCACCGACCATGTGGTGGCGGGCACCCTGCCGTACTACAAGGCGGTCGCCCGGGCGCGCTATCTGGTGAACAACGTCAACTGGCCGAACCGGGTGGTCAAACGGCGCGGCACCACGCACGTCATGACTCACCATGGCACCCCGTTGAAGAAGATGGGCGCCGACCAGGCGGACCACCCGGCAGGCGCACGCGACCACGACTTCCCGGGCCAGATGCGCCGGGCCGACCGCTGGGACTTCAGCGTGTCGGCCAACGCGCACACCACGATCGCGTGGGAGTCGGCTTACCCGTGCTCCTACGAGACGCTGCAGGTGGGCTACCCGCGCAACGACCGGCTGGCCAACGCGACGCCCGCCGACAATGCCGCGGCCCGCGAGCGGCTCGGCATTCCGGCCGACCGGCGGGTGGTGCTCTATGTGCCCACCCACCGGGAGTGGCTGCCCGCCGGCCGCCCGGTGATCGACGTCGAGCAACTGGCCGGCGCGCTCGGGCCCGACACGGTCCTGCTGGTCCGGGAGCATTACTTCTCGGTCCCGCCCGAGGCCGCCGCCGTCTCGCCGCAGGCTGCGGGCCGGGTCGTCGACGTTTCCGGCTATCCCGTGGTCGAGGACCTCTACCTCGCCGCCGACGTGCTGCTCACCGACTACTCGTCGGCGATGTTCGACTACGCCGTCCTGGACCGCCCGGTCGTCGTCTATGCGCCCGACTGGCCGGTCTATCGCAACCTGCGCGGCACCTACTTCGACCTGCTGGCCGAGCCCCCCGGCGCGGTGGCCACCGACTTCGCGGTCCTGGCCGAGGTGTTCCGGAGCGGTGCGTATGCCGACGAGGCCGCGACGGCCGCCCGCGCGGCGTTCCGGGCCCGCTTCTGCTCTCTCGACGACGGGCGGGCCGCGGAGCGGGTCGTCCGTCGGGTCTTCCTCGACGGGAATCCGTAACTACACGGTCACACAGCGCAAATGGCACGTTCACCCGATGGTGTGACATCGATACTCCTCGTCAAATAGGGCCGATCATCGGCCGTAGGACCGGGGTCACATTGATGTTGCCCGGCAGGGGAGGTAGGCGGTGTCGACCGTCTCGCTCAAGGACGTCACCAAGGTGTGGCCGGACGGCACCGTGGCCGTCGACCGGGTCAACCTGGACGTCGACGACGGTGAGTTCATGGTCCTGCTCGGCCCGTCGGGCTGTGGAAAGTCGACGGTCCTCCGGATGATCGCCGGCCTGGAGGACCCGTCCGCCGGCGACATTCTGCTCAACGGCGACCCGGTGCTCGAGCTGGCGCCGCGGGACCGCAGCATCGCGATGGTCTTTCAGGACTTCGCGCTCTATCCGCACATGACGGTCGGCGACAACATCGGCTTTCCGCTCAAGCTCTCCAAGGTCGACCCGGGTCCGCGCGTCGAGCGGGTCGGCGACGTGGCGACCGCGCTCGGCATCGGCGACGTGTTGCGCCGCAAGCCGAGCCAGCTCTCCGGCGGCCAGCGGCAGCGGGTCGCGATGGGTCGGGCGATCGTGCGCCGGCCAGGCCTGTTCCTCATGGACGAGCCGCTTTCCAACCTGGACAGCGGGCTGCGGGCCGAGCTGCGTACGGAGATCACCAGCCTGACCCGGGAGCTCGGCGTCACCACCATGTACGTGACGCATGACCAGGCCGAGGCGCTCACCATGGCCGACCGGGTCGCGATCATGCGCAAGGGCGTGCTCCAGGACGTCGGCACCCCGACCGAGGTGTACGGGCGCCCGGCCACCCTCTACGTGGCGGCCTTCCTCGGCGCCCCGCGGATGAACCTGCTCGAGGCCGTGGTCTTTGTGCACCTCGAGCGCTACATCGAGCTCAACTTCGGCGCGCAGGCGCTCTATCTGCCCTGGAACGACATCCGGGCGCGCGCGGTGTCGCACTATCACGGTGAGCGGATCGTGGTCGGCATGCGGGCCGAGGCGCTCACCCCGGTTGCTCCGGACGTGCCGGGTGACGTGCTGCGCGGCCGCATCCGCCACCTGGAGCACCACGGGCACGAGTCGTTGGCGTTCCTGGACATCGGCGCGACCGCGATCGTCATCGACGAGATGGGTGGCCGGGCACGCGACGAGCAGGAGCCTTCGGGCGGCCCGCTGAAGCGGATCGGCGGGGCCCTCCAGCGGCTCGCCGGCCGCTCCAACGGCGGGGCGGTGCATCACCGTGAGCAGGAGCGGCAGAGCGTGCTCAACGATCCCGGACGGCATCACCGGCGCCCGGCAGAGTTGGGAGTACGGCTGGCGCCCTATCCGCCGATCACCGCCGGGCATCCGCTCTCCGTGGCGGTACGCATGGACGCCCTGCACTTCTTCGACGAGCGGGGCGATCGTATCGACGTCGGTTGGCGCTGACCGAGGGACTTCCCCCGTTTGCTGCCATGCCGTACCGTTCCGCCCACACGTCGGTGCGATGGCGTGTCGACGATACCGACCCGACCTTGGGGGTAGGCACGTGGCGAACGCGTCCGGACTCTTGGTTATCGAACGCATTTTGCGCGACCGGCAGGGCATCTGGCAGCAGGTCGTGGAGGATCGAGCATTACCCAGCCTGACCAGGCAAATGCTGGTCAGCTCGATGGTGGCCCTGGCCGTCTACGGCGCGGTGCTGGGCTCCTTCCACGGCGTACTGATGGCCCTCACCTCGGCGGCGAAGCTTCCGCTGCTGTTCCTGATCACGCTCACCATCTGCTTGCCGACGCTCTACCTCTTCAACCTGGTGTTCGGCGCCCGGTTGTCGATCCGGCAGTCACTCGCACTGGTGATGGTCGCGCTGACCGTCACCGCCATGCTCGCGGTGGCCTTCGCGCCGATCAGCCTGTTCTTCCGGATCACCGCACCGGACTACTCCTTCTTCAAGCTGCTCAACGTGGCCATCCTCGCCCTCTCGGCCCTGGTCGGCCTGCGGTTCCTGACCGGCGGCATGCGGGTGCTCAACGACCACGGCCTGCTCGCCCCCGAGGTAGTGGTCGGCGTTCCCGCCGAGCCCGCCAAGGAGCTCGTTACCGCCGGGGCGCCCGCTGAGAGTGCCGCCGTGCCCGCCGCCAACGGCATCCCGCCGGCCGCGACCCTGCAGATCCCCCCGCCCGGCTTCGCGTCGAACCCGCACCTGCAGCCGCGCCCGCGCCCGCATCAGCCCGCGCAGCCGACGCCGCCCAGCATGACGCTGCTCTACATCTGGATCCTGCTGTTCGGCTTCGTCGGCACCCAACTGGCCTGGACGCTGCGGCCCTTCTTCGGCAGCCCGGACAAGCCGTTCAGCCTCTACCGGGACATCGACGGCAATTTCTACGCGGAGATCTTCCGGACCATCGCGGATCTCTTCTAGAAATTCCTTCAGTCCTCGTACGGGTGGCGCGCAAGGCGGTCGACCGGGGATCATGGACGCGCGGTGCCACCGAGGTGGCACACCGCGTAGGCTGCTCGTCGGTGGAGGAGACAGTGAAGCAGGGTGTGCGGCCAGCTCCGGGCGCGGGGCCGGTGGAGTCTGGTGTCTTCCCGGCGGTCCTCGCCGAGCCCGTGCCGGGAGGCGCCGGCCGGCTGCTCGACCGCCGTTTCGGCCGCGACGAGATCACCCTGGTACGGCACGAGGTGACGGCCCGGCTCGGTTCGGCCGGGCTCACGGGTGACCGCCTGCACGGCTACGTCCTCGCGGTCAACGAGGTGGTCACCAACGTCGTGCTGCACGCCGGTGGTCACGGGCGGGTGCTGCTCTGGCTGGCCGCCGGTTCGGCCTGGTGCCTGGTGACCGACTCCGGCCCCGGCATCCCGGCGCGGTACCTCGCGCCCCCCGACGTTCCCGAGGCCTTCGAGCTCGGCGGCCGCGGCATCTGGCTCGCCCACCGGCTCTGCGACGAGGTCACCGTGGCGACCGGTCCGATCGGTACCACGATCGGGTTGCGGATCTCGCTCGCCACGCCGGGCGACACGAGCC
>DASRYP010000414.1:0-6163 GCA_035687165.1 Actinoplanes sp.
CCCCCAGCCATCACGTACGGGCTGGCCGTCACCGGAGACGCGGTGTTCTCGGCGCACGGCGGCCAGGGCGGCCGGATCAGCCGATACACGCCCGCCGGCGTCCTGACGTGGTCGGCCACCTTCGACGGGGACGCGCAGGCGGTGACCGTGCTCGGCGACACCGTCTATGCCGGCGGCCACTTCGATCGAGCCTGCAGCACAGCACGCACCGGGTCCCAGGGCGCGTGTGTCGACGGTTCGGACCACCGGGTCAAGCTGGCCAGCCTCTCGGCGGCCGACGGCCACCTGCGCGAGTGGACCGCCGACGCGAACGGGGTGGAGGGCGTACTCGCCCTGGCCAGCAGCGCCAAGCTCGGCAAGGTCGCGATGGGCGGAGCCTTCACCACCGTCGACGGGCGGCAGCAGAAGAGGTTCGCGCAGTTCAGTTGAGGCTTTACTCCCGGCAGTACGGGGCCGCACCTCTCGGGCGAGGGTGCGGCCCCGTGCGTCTACCCCCTACCGAGGTACGGACGTGGAGCGTGCGAACCTGCGGGCCGTGAAACGTCAACCACCCGGCGTGCGGCATGACCGCCGTTGAGGGATCTGCCTTCAGGCGGCAGAGGACGTCAAGCCTTGCAGTTGTGCGAGCGCTTCCAGGCCGCGACCTCGGCGACCGGGCTTTTGTCGCCACCCTTGCGCCACGACGACAGGTACGAATAGGGCCAGACCACGCCGCGGCGGACCTTCCAGTCGCCGACCTTGGCGCACGCCGGCGAGATGCCGTAGTGCAGGTGGCAGACGCCGTTCGCGTTACCGGTGTGGCCGACCTTGCCGAGCAACTGGCCGGCGGTGACCCGTACGCCCTTCTTGATGCCGGTCTGCACCTTGCTCAGATGCGAGCCGTAATAGCGCACGCCGTCGTCGCCGAGCAGCGAGACCGACAGGCCGCCGTTGTTCGGGCCGTCGGGCGACCCCTTGACGTACACGTCCTTCAGGCTGATCTCGAGGACCACGCCGCTGGTCGTGGCGACCACCGACTCGCCGCAGTCGGCGAAGATGTCGGTCGCCTTGTACTTCGAGTGGGTCGTGTGCCAGTCGACGTTCGACGACTTCACCGGGAAGACGTACGTCACCTTCTTGGCAGCGGTGACCGTCGAGGTGGAGGTGGCCGGCGGCGGTGTCGACGGGATCGCGGCGGCCGGATCACCCGCCGGCGCCACTCCCGGCGAGCTCGACACGACCACCGACGGCGGCGGAGCGGCCGCCTCCGAGGTGACCGAGGGCTGGACGAACCGCGGAGTCTCGGTCGCCGACCCGGGGCCGGCGACGCTGCCGCAGCCGGCCAGGCCGACAGCCAGAACAGTCAAACCAGAGAGGGTACGGAGCAAAGGCACCCGGCCATCGTGGCAGAAGTGACCCGCTGACGCCGACCTGCGCTGGCTAGGCTGGCACCAGAAGTCCCAGATCCGGCGGCTTCGGACGACGGAGGTGGACCGTGACGGACGGGCGTGACGCCTGGGAGACGACCGCACCGCCACCCCATCCGGCGGCGCGCGACCAGCGGCCGGTGGCCCCGATGCGGGCGCCCTCAGGCCTCTTCCCGGGGCCGTCCCGGCCGACCTACCGCGAGCCCTACCCGATCAACGCCGGGCCGCTGCTGGCCGGTCTGGGCACCGGCGCGGTCTGGCTGGTCCTGTTCGGCGCGCTCGGCCGCGACCTGGCCTCCTATGCCTGGTGGACGATCCTCGCCGCGGTCAGCGCCTGGGCGGTCGCGCTGGTCCTGACCGTGCTCGGTGACCGCGGAGTGGCCATCGGCGTCGCGCTGGCGAGCGGCCTCGGGCTGTCGATCGCCACGGCCTTCGTGGGTGCCCGGTGGATCACGACGGCGGACTGGCCCCTGTGGTGATTGTCCGATCTTGACCAGGCTTGTCGGCGACTTGATGTGCCGTCCTCGTCGCGGTCCGCACTGGGCCTTGACTTAAAGACTTGAAAAGGTTCAACCTCGGCTCATGCCCCCCGCATCCCCTCGGCTCGATCCGGATCGTCGACGCCGCCGGCTCGAGCTGCTGGCAGCCCTGGCCAGCGCCAAATCGGCGCGGGAGAGCACCCAGCCCCTGCGGCTGCGCCGGGCACGCCTGCGCGAGCTCATCGCGATGCGTCGTCGCCTGGTCAACTGACTTCGCTCACGGTCAAGGCGTGGCGCGCGGCGACCGCCGTTCTTGCCGCTACCGTCACTCGCGAGGACTTAAGTCGCGTGGGGGGAAAGTTGTCGACATTCGCTGCCGCCGTGGCCCGGGGCAAGAACGGGTGGACGGCGTCCGAGCTGGATCTGGGCGGGTTGGCCGACACCGACGAGGTGGTCGACGCGCTGCGGGACGTGGAGCCGGACGCCGAGCTCACGTTGCTCTTCGTGGAGAGCGATGACCAATATCTGGCCGTGCTGCGTCTGGACGAGGGGGAGGACCTGCGGATCTTCGGCTCCGACTCGGCGTTCGCCAACGAGTCGCGGATCGGCGCGGTGCTGCTGGGTGAGATCGAGGCGCCGGCACTCGAGATCGACGACCTGACCGCGGACGGCGGCGACGACGAGACCGACCGGCCGGTGGCTGACCCGGACGCTGATCCGGTGGGCGACGCGGAACTGCTGAACGACCTCGGGATCAGTGCGCATCGCCTGCTCACGCTGTGCGCGCTTGAGGGCATGATGCCCGCCGACGTCACCGCCGAGATCTGCCAGCGCCTCGGCTGCGGCGACGAGATGGAAGAGCTGCGCGAGGCGTGAGCCTGGTCACCTCGCCGAAGCACGCGGCCTGGATGCGGCGGGCGCTCGAGCTGGCGACCGCGGCCGGCAACGACGTACCGGTGGGTGCGGTGCTCTACGACGCCGAGGGCCGGGAGATGGCCGCGGCGGGCAACGAGCGGGAGGCGAGCGGGGATCCGACGGCGCACGCCGAGATCCTGGTGCTGCGGCGGGCGGCCGAACGGGCCGGCAGGTGGCGGCTCGACGGGAGCACCCTGGTGGTCACGCTCGAGCCGTGCACGATGTGCGCGGGAGCGCTGGTGCTGGCCCGAGTGTCGGCGCTGGTGTTCGGGGCCTGGGAGCCGAAGACCGGCGCGGTCGGGTCGCTCTGGGACGTGGTGCGCGATACGCGGCTGAACCATCGGCCCGAGGTGTATTCGGGAGTGCTCGCGGACGAGTGTGCGGCGCTGCTGCGGGACTTCTTCCGCTGAGCGCTCCGCGGTCGGTGAACTTCACGGCGGCAGGTTTGTCGGCCGCTCGGCGACCTCGGTGCGGTCGTGGGCGGCCACGACGCGTACGCCCGCTGTCGCGGCCTCGCCGGGAGCGCGACGCCGCGACAATCAGCTCAGGAGGCGCCGGCGATCGCGGTTTCGAGACCGAGCCGCACCATGTCGCCGAAGCCCTGCTCACGCTGGGCCGAGTCCATCTTGGCGCCGGTCTTGATGTGATCGCTGACGGTCAGGATGGTCAGGGCCTTCGCGCCGTAGCGGGCGGCGATCGTGTAGATCGCGGCGGACTCCATCTCGACCGCCAGCACGCCGTAGTCGGCCAGCGAGTCGTAGAGGTCGGGACGGTCGGTGTAAAACGCGTCGGCGGCCAGGATCGGACCCACTCGCAGCGGTGTGCCCTGTCGCTCGGCGACCTCGGCCGCGGTGCGCAGCAGGCCGAAGTCGGCCACGGGCGCGTAGTCGATCAGGCCGTCGAAGCGGGCCCGGTTCATGTTCGAGTCGGTCGCCGACCCGATCGCGGCGATCACGTCGCCGAGCTGCAGGTCGGGCGCGAGCGCGCCGCACGAGCCGATCCGGATGATCGACTTCACGCCGTACTCGTTGATCAGTTCGTGGGTGTAGATCGACGCCGACGGCATGCCCATGCCGGAGCCCTGCACGGAGACCGGAACGCCCTGGTAGGTGCCGGTGAAGCCGAGCATTCCGCGGACCTGGGTGTAGCACTTGGCGTCCTGCAGGAAGGTCTCGGCGATCCACTTCGCTCGCATCGGGTCGCCCGGAAGCAGGACCCGCTCGGCGATGTCGCCCGGCTGTCCGCCGATGTGCACGCTCATCGCAGTGTCTCTTCTCGCTCGTTCATACCCGCGATCCTGCCAGGTCCGCCCTGGTCGATTGGGGTCGGAGCGGTAACGGGGAACCCGGCGGCGGGCCTGGTCCAGCGTCCGGTAATCTACTTCGCGGTGGTGTGTCCGAGCGGCCTAAGGAGCACGCCTCGAAAGCGTGTGAGGGTGCAAGCCCTCCAAGGGTTCAAATCCCTTCACCACCGCCACCAGCCCGGCGGCTCCGTGATCACGGAGCCGCCGGACTTGTCTCTGGGGCGTCCGGTCACCCCCCGTGACACTGAGCGGTTCGGCTGAGGTGGCCCGCGCTTGATCACATATCGTGAAAGTAACGACGCTGTTTCGGTGACCGTCCACAGCGACCTCGACCTGCGTCGATGACGGACGGTAGCGACAAGGAAACGGCGCAAAGACTTCCTCTGTAGCGCAAGTCACGCGGGCGAAAACCACCGGATCAGACAATGCGCTTTTAACCGCCTGGTGAGAAACTTTCACAAGATAGCCCCGCGCCGATGCCTCAAAACTGTCCTAGATTTGACTGGTGAGAGTTGAGCATCACTGGTGGAATGGTGACGTCCGGCTTGCACGCCGGGACGTCTACGTCCGCACGGACGGCGAGCTCTGGGAAGTCGAAGCTCAGATGGGCGGCCCCGAGGGCAAGTCGAAGGTGCAGCAGTGTCCAGGACGGGCTTCTGCCATGATCCTGGCCGACGCGTGGCGTGGGCCACGCTGGCGGTGGCGCAAGATCTAGCAAGCGCCAGGAGCCGAGGCTGTGCCGCACACTAGACACCATCGGCCAGCCGAACTTCTCCAGTGGGGGCCAGATTCATTCCGAGTCTGGCCTCTATTGCCTCTCGATTCGGTCGGACCGTTTGTCCGACGGCAATTGTTGAGGTGGATCTAGCCTGGACTGTCATCAACAGCGCGCCAGGAAGCGATTCCCATGCAGGCCGAAGTCACCGATCGCCGCAGCGACATCACTGTTCTCCGCCTGCGCGGCGAACTCGATGCGGACACCACTGGTCAACTCCATGAGACCCTTGCGGACCTGCTGGAACGTCCTGTTCCGCGGATCGTGGTCGACCTGACCGATCTCAAGTTCTGCGACTCGGTGGGCCTGAGCGCCTTCATCACCAGCAAGCATGTGATCACAGCGCGTGGTGGTTGGCTGAGCTTCGCCGGCGCCAATCCGTTCCTCAGCCAGCTGATGGGTGCGGTCGGTGTGCGCCGCTACTTCGCGATCTTCCCCGAGGTCGACGACGCGATCGCGGCCGCTCAGCTCTGAGCTCCGTGGTGTTTTCGGGCCGCCGGCTTTGCCCGTGCGGCCCGTTTCTGTGCCCGCCACGGTTGGTGCCGGACAGCGAAAAGCCGGGCCCTCGAGGACCCGGCTCGTCGACGTGATCACGGCACATTGCGGTGCGGCCGCCGGCCGATGGCGGAGGATACGAGATTCGAACTCGTGAGGGGTTTCCCCCAACACGCTTTCCAAGCGTGCGCCCTAGGCCACTAGGCGAATCCTCCGTCAGCCAGAATACAGACGTACGTGGGTGGGCAGTCGCAGGGTCCCCGACCCGCCGAGCCGGGGTGGCGGGTATGCTTCAGGCAGCCTCTCGTGCGGCGTGCATCTCGTGAACCTCCCCAGGGCCGGAAGGCAGCAAGGATAAGCGGGCTCTGACGGGTGCACGAGAGGCCCTTTTCTTTCGTGTGCCCCCGACGGTGTCTGGGTTGGTTCTTGTCGTACCCCCGACGGACAATGGCGCGGTCGTCGAGGAGGGGCTGGGAGTGGCACTCGCGCTATACCGCAAGTACCGTCCGCGCACGTTCGCGGAGGTCATCGGCCAGGAGCACGTCACCGAGCCGCTGTCGCAAGCTTTGCGCAGCGGCCGACTGCACCACGCCTACCTCTTCTCCGGGCCGCGTGGCTGTGGCAAGACGTCCAGCGCCCGCATCCTCGCCCGATCGCTCAACTGTGAGCAGGGCCCGACGCCCGAGCCGTGCGGGGTGTGTGGCTCGTGCCGATCGCTCACCAACGACGGCACCGGGTCGATCGACGTCATCGAGATCGACGCGGCCAGCCACGGCGGTGTCGACGACGC
>DASRYP010000415.1:0-4008 GCA_035687165.1 Actinoplanes sp.
GCCTCGGCGACCGCCTTCACGTACGGCCGCACCAGCACCGGATCCTCGCGACTTCCGTCCTTCTCCGCCATTGCTCCCCCACGACGAAACACATCCACGATGGACCGGTAGGAGAACATACGCCACAGCCGCTGGGATCGATCACCCGATTCCGGACTTTAACCGTACGTATTGGTCTGATCATTCTGTCGTGACGTGGTGAGCGAAAGATATCGACACCCATGAGCTCGGGACGTACCCGTCAGGGGTTTGACATCTCCCCGGTCCGGCGTATTGTCAACCTAACAGTTTATAAACCAGGTGGTAGATTTGCCGAACAGTATCGACGGCGTCTTCGCCGCTCTCGCCGACCCGACCCGACGGGCGATCCTCGACCGCCTCGCCACCGGTGCGGCGACCGCGGGGGAGCTCGCCGCCGACTTCCCCATCAGCCCGCAGGCCGTCTCGAAACACCTCAACGTGCTCGAGACCGCCGGCCTGATCATGCGAACCCGTGAGGCCCAACGGCGGTGGTGCCGAATAGTCCCCGCCCAGGTCCGCGCGGTCGCAGACTGGGCCGAGCAGTACCGGCGGCTGTGGGAGGAGCGCTCCGACACCCTCGACGACTACCTGGGTCAACTCCAGAACTGGGAGGAACCATGAGCACCACCGTCCAGACCTCCGACGACACCACGATCGTCATGAGCCGCAGCTTCGACGCCCCGCGCGAGCTCGTCTTCGCCTGCCACACCCAGCCCGAGCACCTCAAGCACTGGTGGGGCCGCGGCAACCCGCTCGACGTCGAGCTCGACTTCACCGTCGGCGGCAAGTGGCGCTTCGTCGAACGCGCCGACGGCCGGGAACACGCCTTCCGCGGCGAGATCCGGGCGATCGACGCGCCGAACGGCTTCACCTGGACCTTCGAGTACGAGCCGATGCCCGGCCACATCATCACCGAGCGCTACATCTTCACCGAGGACGCGGGCCGCACCACGGTGACGTCGACGTCCACATTCGAAAACCAGGAGGACCGTGACGGCATGCTCCAGTCCGGGATGGAGGAGGGCGCCGCCCAGTCGCACGACGCCCTGGACACGTACCTGGCCAAGCTCTCCTGACCCGACTCGACCTGGTAGCCGGCCCAGCCCGGGTCGTCGGCCACCCCGCGTGCGAAAGCGGCATCGCGGTCGTCGCCCACCGCCGGGGGTCGCCGTCCGTGGTGAGCAGGATGAGCCCGGAGCGGCGGCGGTGTCAACGACGCAGCGTGGCAGCGTCACGCACCTCGGCGTAGGCCGAAGCCTCCCACGCCGACCCGCTGAACGCGGACCGCAAGAACGACCCGGCATAGTCGACAGTGATCGTCAAGGCGAGCTGCCCGTCGATCGTGCCGAGGGGCAGTCCCCACCGCACCGGCGGCGACACGTGATAGGCCGCGTAGTCGGTGAACGAGAGACGGCCCGCCCCGGTCAGGATGTAGGCGTGGCCCACCGGCGCGATCGGGGAGTCCCCGGCCCCGAGCACCAGCAGGGGACGGCCGAACCCGTCCGAGACCGCGGTCCTGTCGGGAGCGCCGTCCAACGACACCGCGCCCGAGCACCGCCCGTCGACCCGACATGCCTCGATCGCCGCGGTGCCGCCCAGCCCGTGACCTACGTACGCGATCTTGCTGCCGTCGACCCGGCCGCCGAACTGCAGCACCGCCCGCTCGGCCGCGAACCGCGCGTCCGCCGCCCAGACCGCGACCAACTGCTCCGCCCGCCCTGCGGCCGAACCCGCCGCGCTCGCGCCGACCTGCCTGCCGTCGATCACGCTGAGCCGCGAGCTGTACGTCGGCGTCACGCCGACGACCACATTTCCGCGCGCGGCCAGCCCAGCCGCGATGGCCGTGTACTGCGGCGCCGACATCCCGAGGTCGGGCAGCAGCACCACGACCGGGAAACGCCCGCGCGCCCCCGGCACTCCGTCGCGGGTCCCCGTACGTATGTGATTGAAATCGGTCGTCGCCCAGCCGAAACGGTGCAACGCTTTCCACGCACCGGGCGCGTAGGCCGACTCGGGACCCCGCGTGCCGGCCTCCGCCGGATACCAGACCCAGGTCGACAGGACGCGGGGCGTGCCACCGACCGGGGCGAACTGGTCGGTGCGGGAACGATCCACCCAGAGATCGGTGACGCGCCCGACCGCGTGCTCGCCGGTGGGCGCGAGGTTCACCGTGCGACGGGACTGCACCCTCGCGTACGCCAGCAAGCTCGCCACCGCCGCGAGCACTACGACCGTTGCTGCCAGGATCCGCCCGATTCGCACCGATGCATTGTGCCCGGCCGATGCCCGGGATGTCCCGTCCCGTCCCGCATCGCGGCCGATCCGTTGCCCGGCCGTCCGGTCAGGCGAGCAGGCGTCCGCATGCCCCATGTTCCAGATGGGTGAGACGACGATGCCCGGCCGGACACGGGATCCGCCGGGCATCGAGGGTGGTTCCGATTCGTCAGCTGGTGATGTCGGCCAGCTTCTTGGCGTGGTCGGGCCAGGTGGGCAGGCTCGGCGCGAGGCGCAGCCCGGCGGAGGTGACGGCCGTGCGCAGGGTCGGCACGTCCGAGTCGGCGAGCTGCTGGAACGTGGTGATGCCGCTCGCGGCGAGAGCCATCGCCATCTTCGGACCGATGCCGGGGATCTTGGTGAGATCGTCGGGCTCGGTGACGGCGGCTACCGCGACTGGCGCGGGAACCGCGGCGACCTCATCGGACTCGCCGACGCCGGGCACGACGACGGCAGTGTCCGCGATGGACACGACCGGCTCCGGGGTGGCGACGGGCTCGATGAGCACCGGCTCGGCGGCGATCGGCTCAGCGATCGGCTCAGCGACCGGCTCGGCGGCGACGAGCTCAACGGTGACCGGCTCGGCGGCGACGGGCGCGGTGACGCGTGGCTTCGGGGCCGGCTTGGCCTTGGCCACAGGCTCCGGCTCCGGCTCCGTGATCACCGCAGGCGCGGCGTCGACGGGCTCGGCCGCCGCGGCGACCGGGACCGGTTCCGTCTCGATGACGGGCTCGGTCTCGGTGAGCGGCGCACCCAGCGGCTCTCCAGGCGACGCGGTCTCCGGGGTGATGTCGATGGCGGGCTCGACGACCGGTTCGGCCTTCGGCTCGTCCTCGGTGGTTGTGGCGGCGGACGCCGGCGCGCTGGTCGTGTCGGCGATCGGGGCGGGCGTGTCGGACGTCGCGGGCTTGGGGGACCGCTGCGCGCGCAGCAGCCACCCGGCGAAGAAGCCGACGACGACCCCGGCGACAAGGGAGAGGAACGATGCCATCTGAAGGGCTCCGAACAATGAGAGCTGAGAATGTAGCGCGCAGCTTTCCACATCAGTTCGTTTGCGCACCATGTGGGTGGTGCGACAGAGCGACAACGGACTTCTCGCCCATCACCTGGCGTCAGTGATCCATTACATACCGGGACTCTGGTGCCATTCCGCAATGGACCGGAAACGCAAAAGGTGTTTGTCGCTCGCCCACCAAGACGCGCTTACCCGGCCTAGGAGTCGACGACCAGCCGGGCTCCGCGCTTGGCCGCCTGGATTTGCTCGTACACGTGGGTCCGCAACTCGGTGAAGCGTGGGTCGGCCCTGGTGTGCAACTGATCGCGGGCGGCCGGCAGGTCGACCGTGATCTCGTCCTGCACCACCGTCGGTGACGACGACAGCGTCACCACCCGTTGACCGAGATAGATCGCCTCGTCGATGTCGTGGGTGATGAACAGGACGGTCACCTTCAGGCGCTGCCACAGCGCGCGCACCAGATCCTCCAGGTCGGCCCGGGTCTGCGCGTCGACCGCCGCGAACGGCTCGTCCATCAGCAGCGTCGACGGTTCGTAGGCCACCGCCCGGGCGATCGCCACGCGCTGCTGCATGCCGCCGGAGAGCTGCCACGGGTACGCCGTCTCGGTGCCCTCCAGCCCGACCGCGTTCAGCGCCTCCGCCACCAGGGTCGCCCGGCGCGGTTTGGGAATCTTCTTCTGCTTCAGCGGCAGCTCGAC
>DASRYP010000416.1:0-2249 GCA_035687165.1 Actinoplanes sp.
CCGTCCGGCCGAAGATCATCGGCCGGAACAACTCGGAGACATTCCTGGCGTTCCTCACCGAACTCGACCAGGAAACCCCCGCACACCTGCGGATCCATCTGGTCCTGGACAACGGGCCCAGCCACACCTCGAAAGCCACCCGGGCCTGGCTGGCCGCACACCCCCGGTTCACCGTGACTTACACCCCGAAACACGCATCATGGCTGAATATGGTCGAACTGGTCTTCTCGATCCTGACCCGCCGACTACTACGACGTGGCGAGTTCGTCTCCCGCGAACACCTCGCCAACAAGATCCTCAAGTTCTTCACCCACTACAACCGGACCGCAAAACCCTTCCGCTGGACCTACGATGGCCGCCCCCTCAAGGCAGCATGACCCATCAAGAACTTATGCGGACCTGCACTAGGTCTGAACTTCGCCAACTGCACGCCAAGTACTGCGGGCATTCGCCAGCTAGAGCCGGAAGACGCAACGACGACGGCACGCCGCGGGGTTGGGGATGTCGTACCTGTCGATTAGAATGTATGTACTAAAAGGGTTCGTGACCTGCTGATCTTCGGGCGTGTTGAGAGCGTCCTCGATCAGTTTGGGCCAGTTAGGAGATCGACGTGACCGCGTCCGTTCTGAGTGTTCCCTCGACCAGTCCTGTGCCCGTCATCCCGCCCTACGCGACCATGCTCGGCTTCACGCGCTACGTCACCCGCACAGGGCCTGCCAAGGCCACGTTCGTGGGTGGGCTACGGCGTGCTCGTGAGCGGCGGTCGGGCTTCAACCCGCACGGCCAGCTCGTGAAGGCGCTCAAGGCCGACATCGCGTTCCGCACCGGCGGGAGCTATCTGTCCGGCGTGGTCGACCTGGTCAAGGAGCGGTGGAAGCCGCTCTACGGGTCGGTCAGCGTCGGCGCCAAGACTTACCTCGCCTCCCTCGGCGATCCCGAGCAGGTGGGGCTGGCGCAGACCCGCGACGCGCTCGCCTCCGTGGGCCCACTGGTCGTGAAGATCAACCCCCACTTCGGCCTGAAATACGAGGACGGCCGGCGCGAGGCGGTGCGCCTGCACTTCGACGAGGCGCCGCCGACCATCGAGGCCGTCACTGCCACGCTGCACCTGATGGCCCGCCACATGGACCAGATTCTCCCGAACGCCGACCCGGTCCTGGTTGATCTGCGCCGTGGTGTGGTCCACCGCCTCGACCGGTCCGTCAAGCCCGCCGACATCGAGACCTGGCTGGCCGGCGAGGCGGCCGCTTTCACCGCCATGTGGAGCACCCCCGCTGCCGCCTGACCTGCCCCGATCAGCGGCCGCCCCGGCCCGACCCCCTGTCTCCGCGGGGGCGGCCGCGCCCGTCCTGCTCCGAGCGGTCGCACGGCGCAGCCCGTGTCCCGCACTTGCAGCGTAGGTCTCCCCGGCTTTCCTGCTGGGACCCCGATCCGAAGGGCGGCTGAAGTGGACGCTTCTTGGCTGATCTTGTTGATCGCGAGTGGTGTTCGGTCGTCTTTGCGGCCGAGGGTCTTCGGCCGTGCCCGTGATCCAAGAGTAGGGGCTCTCGACGGGATGGCGGCCCGAGATCAAGGATGGTGGCCACTCGAGCGCGATGGAGGGCCGTTCTTCCTTGTTCTTGTTTTGATCGAGCGGGCTCTTGCTCGATGTGTCGGGGCTGACGGTGTCCGCGGATGGCGCATATCGGGCGTTTGCGGTCTTTTCGGCGGACGTGTGCGGGGTTGAAGGCCGACGCGGCGCGTGGTCGACCTTGAAGGGGGAAAATTCGGGGTTTCGGGCGGGGAATGTCTTAGGAGCAGAACGGTTGCGACGATCCTCTCGATGTAAAGCTGGCACGGTGCGTCGGGGGGCGTTCGGCATGAAGGTCTTTGGTCGGATGGGCACGGGCCTGGCATTGGCGGGGGTCGCCGTGGGGGTGGCGCTTCAGCCGACGACTGCGAACGCTCGGAGCGGGATACCGCATACGGCCGTGGCTGACGCGTCGAGTGCTGCTGACGCGTCGGGGGTCGACGCGGGGGTGCCTGCGCTGGGGAGTTTAGTGGCCTATGTGCGTAAGGGTGATATTTATGTGAGCAAAGGGTCGGCGGAGAAGCGGCTCACCAGCGGTGGGACTCATGCGCGGCCGAGGTGGGCGCCGGACGGGAAGTTGATCGCCTATCTGAAGGGCGGGCTTGTCTGGGTCATGCGGGCCGACGGCAGTGCGCCGCGCCGGCTCAGCACGCGGGTGGCCGCCGGGCCTTCCTGGTCG
>DASRYP010000417.1:0-13995 GCA_035687165.1 Actinoplanes sp.
CCGCACGCGGCCTGCTCGAGCGGGTCGGGCTCGGCAACCGGGCCGACAACTACCCGACGCAGCTCTCGGGCGGGCAGCAGCAGCGCGTGGCGATCGCCCGGGCGCTGGCCATGCAGCCCAAGGCACTGCTCTTCGACGAGCCCACCAGCGCCCTCGACCCCGAGATGGTCGGCGAGGTGCTCGACGTGATGACCTCGCTCGCCAAGGAGGGCATGACGATGGTCGTCGTCACGCACGAGATGGGCTTCGCCCGGCACGCCGCCAACCGGGTGGTCTTCATGGCCGACGGTCAGCTCGTCGAGTCCGCTCCCCCGGCCGAGTTCTTCGCCAACCCGAAGAGCGACCGCGCCAAGGACTTCCTCTCCAAAATCCTCACGCACTGAGTCCTGCAGTCCGTAAGACGAATTCGAACTCGAGGAGCGACATCATGCGCATCACCCGAATCGCCGCCACTCTGGGGGCGATCACCATGGCGCTGGCCGTGGCCGCATGCGGCGGGGACGACAAGGGCAGCGGCTCCGGCAGCGGCGCGGCCGGCATCGTCGGCAAGGCCGCGGGCGGCAAGCTCGTGATCGGCGTCAAGGCCGACCAGCCCGGCCTCGGCCTGCAGACCGGCTCGACCTACACGGGCTTCGACGTCGAGATCGGCAAGATCATCGCGAAGGGCCTGCAGGTTCCGGAGAGCGGCATCGAGTGGAAGACCACGGTCTCCGCCAACCGCGAGCCGTTCATCCAGCAGGGTCAGGTCGACCTGGTCGTGGCGACCTACACGATCAACGACGAGCGCAAGAAGGTCGTCAACTTCGGCGGTCCCTACTACGTCGCCGGCCAGGACCTCCTCGTCCCGACCAACTCGACGATCACCGGCCCCGAGGCGCTCGCGGGCAAGCGGGTCTGCTCGGTGAGCGGCTCGACGCCGGCCAAGCGCATCCAGACCGACTACAAGGACGCCAAGCTCCAGCAGTTCGACTCGTACTCGAAGTGCGTGACGGCGCTGGCCGGCGGTCAGGTCGACGCGGTCACCACCGACGACATCATCCTCGCCGGCTACGCCGCGCAGGAGCAGTACGCGGGCAAGTTCAAGGTCGTCGGCAAGCCGTTCAGCGAGGAGCCGTACGGCATCGGCCTCAAGAAGGACGACAGCGCCGGCTGCAACAAGATCAACGACATCCTGAAGGCGGCTGCCGCCGACGGGTCGTACAAGAAGGCGTGGGACGACACGCTGGGCAAGAGCGGCAAGGCGGCGCCGGAGCTCGACACCGCCAAGCTCACCAACTGCAGCTGATCTTTTATTGAGTCGGCGGGGCCGGGACACCGGCCTCGCCGCCTTTTGTCTCACTCCAAGCCGAAGGTGCCGATGGACGTCTTCTCCGACCCCCTGAACCGGGACGTATACCTCACCGGGTTCCTCTGGATCCTGAAGCTCACGCTCGCCGGCGGCGTCGGCGCTGTGGCGCTCGGCGTCCTCCTCGCCGCGATGCGCGTGTCACCGGTCCCGGTACTGCGGGGCTTCGGCACCGCCTGGGTCAACACTTTCCGGAACACCCCGCTCACGCTGATCATCTTTTTCTGCTACTTCGGTCTCTTCTCGACGCTGGGCCTCTCGCTCGCCGACGACATCGACGCCAACAACTTCTGGCTCGGCGTGATCGGCCTGTCGGTCTACACCGCGGCCTTCGTCTGCGAGGCGATCCGGTCCGGCATCAACACGGTGCCCGCGGGCCAGGCCGAGGCGGCCCGGGCGATCGGCATGACGTTCTGGCAAACCCTGACGATCATCATCCTGCCGCAGGCCGGGCGGGCGGTGATCGCGCCGCTGGGCAGCATCCTCATCGCACTCTGCAAGAACTCGACCATCGTCGGCACGATCGGCCTGATGGAGTCCTCCAACGCGATGAAGGAACTGATCAACGCGAACGGCAACGCGGTCATCCCGATCTTCCTCGTCTTCGCGGGCACGTTCGCGATCGTCCTGATCCCCACCGGCTACGCGTTCGGCTGGCTGGCCAACCGCCTGGCGGTGAAGCGGTGAGCTCCGATGCCGTTCTCTACGACTACCCGGGCCCCCGGGCCAAGGTCCGCAACCTCGCCCTGACGATCGTCTTCGGTGTCGGGCTGCTCGCGCTGCTCTGGTGGATCTACTCCCGCTTCGACCAGAAGGGCCAGTGGGCCGGCGCTCTCTGGAAGCCGTTCACCTACGGAAGTACGTGGACCGACTACATCCTGCCGGGCCTGCAACACACGCTCGAGGCGGCCGCGGTCGCGATGGTGCTCTCGCTCGTGTTCGGCGTGCTCTTCGCCGTCGGGCGGCTCTCCGACCACTGGTGGATACGTTGGCCAGCCGGGGCGGTCGTCGAGTTCTTCCGGGCCGTACCGCTGCTGCTGTTGATGTTCTTCATCTTCTTCGGGCTGCCGTTCATCACCGAGAAGCCGATGTCGGTCTTCTGGGCCGTGGTGATCGGCCTGACGCTCTACAACGGGTCGGTGCTGGCCGAGGCGTTCCGGTCCGGTGTCTACTCGGTGCCCCGAGGGCAGAGCGAGGCGGCTTACGCGGTCGGCATGCGCAAGGGCCAGGTGATGACCCACATCCTCATCCCGCAGGCGGCCCGCGCGATGCTGCCGGTGATCGTCAGCCAGCTCGTCGTGCTGGTCAAGGACACCGCGCTCGGCTACATCATCTCGTACAACGAGCTGCTGCAGCTCGGCGTCAACAACCTGTCGGCGAACTACGGCAACGTGTTGCAGGCCGCGATCGTGGCCGCCGCCATCTACATCGTCGTCAACTCACTCCTCACCGCCTTCGCCGGCTGGCTCAGCCGCCGCACCCGCCGCAAGGGGCGTGCTCCCCGGGCGGCCGCGGCGACCGTTCAGCAGACGACCATCGAGCCCGGCCTGGGCGGCGGTGGCGGAGCGCTGTAGTCCCACGGTTTGTGTGATGGCCCCGGCTTGCCCCGGGGCCATCGTGCTTGACATGCTTCCGTCGTGATCTCCGCGGACGACGCCATCAACGAGCCGTTGCCAGCCCAGTTCGAGGTCTTCCTCGACGAGCACCGGCGGGCTCTGCACGACTGTCTCGACGATCTGACCGAGGAGCAGGTGCGTCGCTCGCTCGTGCCGTCCCGCACCACCCTGCTCGGCCTGGTGAAGCACGCGACGTTCGTCGAGAAAGTCTGGTTCGACGAGGCCGTCTCCGGTCGGCCGCGGCTCTCCATCGGGATCCCCGAGAACCCCGACGAATCGTTCGTCCTGGACGACCTGGACACCATTGCCAGCGTACGTTCGTCCTACCTGACGGCTTGCGAGTCGTCCCGGCGGGCGGTCGCCGACCTCGATCTCGACGACAAGCTGCCCGGCAACCGGCGCGGCCCGGTCCCGCTGCGCTGGGTCTACCTGCACATGCTGCGCGAGATGGCCCAGCACTGCGGCCACGCCGACATCCTGCGCGAACAGCTCGGCCTAACGAGCGAGCTCGGTGACGCGTGACTCGCGGACGACCGTGACCCGGATCTGCCCCGGATAGGTCAGCTCTTCCTCGATCTGCTTGGCGACGTCGCGGGCCAACACCGCGGCGCCGATGTCGTCGATGTCGTCCGGGCGCACCATCACCCTGATCTCGCGCCCAGCCTGCATCGCGAACACCTTCTCGACGCCCACCTTGCTGGCGGCGATCTCCTCGATGCGTTCCAACCTCTTCACGTACGCCTCGAGGCTCTCCCGACGTGCCCCCGGCCGGCCGCCCGAACAGGCGTCCGCGGCCTGGGTCAGGACCGCCTCGATCGTCTGCGGCTGCACCTCGTTGTGGTGCGCCTCGATCGCGTGCACCACGTCCTCGGACTCGCCGTACTTGCGGGCCAGGTCGGCGCCGATCAGCGCGTGGCTGCCCTCGACCTCGTGGGTCAGCGCCTTGCCGATGTCGTGCAGGAAGGCACAGCGCTTCACCAGGGCGACGTCGATGCGCAGCTCGGCGGCCATGATGCCGGCGATGTGCGCGGTCTCGACCAGGTGCTTGAGCACGTTCTGGCCGTAGCTGGTGCGATAGCGCAGCCGGCCCAGCAGCCGGACGAGCTCGGGGTGCAGGTTGGTGATGCCGACGTCGACGAGCGCATCCTCGGCGGCCCGGTCGCAGAGCTGGTCGACCTCGTTCTTGGCGGTCTCGTAGACCTCCTCGATGCGGTGCGGGTGGATCCGCCCATCGAGGACCAGCTTCTCCAGGGTCAACCGGCCGACCTCGCGGCGCACCGGGTCGAAGCAGCTGAGCAGTACCGCCTCCGGGGTGTCGTCGATGATCAGGTTGACCCCGGTCACCGACTCGAACGCCCGGATGTTGCGGCCCTCGCGGCCGATGATCCGGCCCTTCATCTCGTCGCTCGGCAGGTGCAGCACGCTGACCACGCTCTCGGCGGTCTGCTCGCTGGCGATCCGCTGGATGGCGTCGACCACGATGTGCCGGGCCCGGGTGTCGGCGGTGTTCTTGGCTTCGCTCTCGATGTCGCGCACCAGGAGGGCGGCCTCGCGCTTGGCCTGCGCCTCGATACCCTCGACCAGCTCGGTGCGGGCGGCCTCGGCGGTCAGCCCGGCGATCCGCTCCAGCTCGCGGCGCTTCGACTCCTCGACGCCGGCCAGCTTGATCTCACGCTCGGCGAGGGTGGACTCGCGGCCGGCCAGGTCGGCGTCCATCGTCGCGAGGCGGCGCTCCCGCTCGACCAGGCGTTCCACCTCGTCGGCGTGCAAGCGCTCGCGCTCGTCGATGCGGGCGGCGCGGCGCTCGACCTCGGCGGCCTGCTCCTTGGCGGTCGTGTTGAGTAGGGAGACCTCGCGCTCGCCCTGGCGGCGGGCGGCAGTGCGGACCTGCTCGGCGTCGGACTCGGCCTGGCGGTGGGCGTGCTCGAGTATGGTGTCGGCCTCGCTGTGCGCGGCCTCGAGGACCCGGCGGGCCTCGGCGCGGGCGGCGCCGGCCTCGGCCTTGGCGGCGGCGGTCTCGGCCCGTACGGAAGCGGCCTTGGCGTTCGCGTCGTCGACCTGGGCCAGGGCGTCGTCGACCGCCTGGCCCTGCCCCTGGGCATCAGAACGGACCTGGTAAAGCTGGCGCACCGCACGGGCGCCGAGCAGCATACCGGCCACCACCAAGGCGGCCAGGAGGACGATCGCCACCACCAGCACCCAGTCCAGGGCGGTCATCTCGCCGCGTCTCCCCTCGTTCCCCGGCACGCTGATGCGCGCACGGGCCTTCCGCGGGATGCCCGACCAAGGCAAGACGACCGCATGCGGCATCGGTCCGCGACACCTCAGGGGTGTGCGGCGCCGACCGCGCTATGTCAGGCCCCTCGGCAGTGCGGTCCGGTGCCGGGGGCGGCGTCTGGCGGATCTCGCTGTCTCCGTCGCTGTCAGCTTCGTCGCACTCGGCGTCGTCGCCACTTCGTCGCTGTCAGCTGTCGCTCCGGCCCGGTCGTCGCTCTTGCTTCGGCTCCCGCGTCAGCTCGTGCAACGTTCTGAACCGCCAAGTGATGCCGTAATGTGATGCGATCTATGTTGTGCGTGTTGCATGCGATGGTCGAACAAACCTTGTGTAACGCGAGGCTAGGTCGCGAGTGGCACTTCGGTCAAGGTTCCATGATTCGGCAGCGGATAGGACTTAGGGCACAGACTTGCTTACGCCCAGCTCACGATACTGGCGGGCAATTCAGGCGTACCGGGACCAGAGATCGCGGATCGGCTCCCACTTCTCGCCCAGACTTTCGCTCCAGTACGCCAGCAGGTAGCCGGCGACCGGGGACTGTGCGTCATCCCACCACAGACCGCTGACTGTTCTGGTAGCGCCACTCTCCGTGAGGCGGTACGCATACTCCACGTAGTTGCCGGTAGTGCGACCGCTGGGAGTGGCACGCTCGGCCGGTTTCGCGACACCCGGTGTCAGCGTACGAGCCTCGTCGGCCTGCTTCCGTAGCTTCCCGCGAGCCTGGTCCCGCTCGGCGACGGAGGTGTATTCCACGAAGATCGCGCTCAGCCCGTCGAGGGTGCAACGGACGCGGACCTTCTCGCCGTCGTTGAGCCGAGGGCCGCCCGGAGAACCGCTGCGTGAACAGGTCGACAGGTAAGGAAGCCAGCCCGCGGAGATCGCGGTGAGCCCGGTGCCGGCGAAGTCGGGCTGGTTGATCGCTGTCTGGTTCCGCTCGAAAACGCCGAGCCCGCTGCCGGCGACGGGGCGCTCGGTCTTGGGGGCGGTGGCACGGCCGGCGAAGTAGCCGCCGGTGCCGAAGAGCAGGAGGCCGGCTACGAGCCCAGCGATCACGCCGGTGAAGAGGCGGCTGCGCTCGGGCGGCGGGGAGGGCTCGATGCGACGGCCGGGCGGAGCGACGAAGCCGTACGGGTCTGCCGGCCCCTCCTCGAACGGATCGGGGTCGCCGTGGAAGGGGCCATAAGCGGGAGCGCCGCCAGGCGCAGCGGTGGGGGCGGGGACAGCAGCGGGGATGGGGGCGGCAGCGGGGACGGCAGTGGTCGGCTCGGCACCCTCCGAGAAGGGACCGTTACCCCGCATGCCGCTCTGCGAGTGCTCGGTCACAATGCGGCATCCTACCAACCAGTGGCGAACGCCGATGTCCACAAAAGATCGCCACCGCCGGGCCGCCTAGCTCTCCCGCCGTCGAGCTCTGCGGGCCGTCGAGCTCTGCGGGTTCGGGCGGTTGGGGTTTCGGGCCGTCGGGTGGTTGAGGTTTCGGGCGGTTGAGGTTTCGGTCAGGAAGTGGGGTCCGCATCGCTGGCCAGGGCGTCGGCGTCGAGCTGGTCGGCGAACTCGGCCGCCTCGCCATCGCGGGCGGCCAGCGCGTCCTTGACCGCGCGGATGGCTACGCCGGCGGAGTAGCCCTTGCGGGCCAGCATGCCGACGAGCCGCCGGAAGAGCGCGTCGGGTGCGCCGGTCGCGGTGCGCAACTTGCGATCGACCAGGGCTCGGGCGGTCGCGGCCTCATCGTCGTCGTCGACCGTTTCGAGAGCCGCGGTGGCGACCTCGGCGTCGACGCCACGCTGCCGCAGCTCGTTGGCCAGCGCCCGGCGAGCCAGCCCCCGCCCTTGGTGACGACTGGACACCCACGCGTGCGCGAAGGCCGCGTCGTCGATGATCCCGACCTCGTCGTAGCGGTCGAGAACCTCGGCGATCACCTCGTCGGAGATCTCCTTGCGGGTGAGCACCTTGGCCAGCTCGGCCCGGGTGCGTGGTCGCACCGCGAGCTGCCGCAGGCAGATCTCCCGTGCCCGCTCACCCTCGCTCTGCTCCGGCTGCCCAGCCGCACTCCCGCCGCTGCGGCCCCACTCATCACCACGGCCGGCGCCACCGCCACGACGCCCCCCGAATCCTGTCTCGTCGGATCTGTCACCACCGAATCCGTCAAGGACATCGTCGGAGGTGCCGTTCGGCGAAGTCTGCCGACGACGGGTAGGAGCGTTGCCGCGTTCCAAATCGTCGCCGGCAGGGAGTCCGCCGGGCGGATGTTCATCGTGGGTGCGGGCGGGGCGGGGTGGGATCGCGTCCCACCCGCGCCCGGAGCGCGCACCGCGTCGGGCCGACATGGCGGGTTACCCGATCAGAAGTCGACCGGCGGCAGCTCGGGGCCACCGGCGGCGTCGCCGGTCGTCTGGCCGACGCCTAGCTTCTCGAGGATCTTCTTCTCGATCTCGGCGGCGACGTCGGGGTTCTCCTTGAGGAACTCGCGCGCCTTTTCCTTGCCCTGACCGAGCTGGTCACCGTCATACGTGTACCAGGCGCCGGACTTGCGGATGATGTTCTGCTCGACGCCGACGTCGATGAGCGAGCCCTCCCGCGAGATGCCCTTGCCGTACATGATGTCGAACTCGGCCTGCTTGAACGGCGCGGCCACCTTGTTCTTCACCACCTTGACGCGGGTGCGGTTGCCGACCACGTCGGTGCCGTCCTTGAGGCTCTCGATGCGGCGCACGTCGAGACGGATCGAGGAGTAGAACTTCAGCGCGCGACCACCGGTCGTCGTCTCGGGCGAGCCGAACATGACGCCGATCTTCTCGCGGAGCTGGTTGATGAAGATCGCGGTCGTGCCCGAGTGGCTCAGGATGCCGGTGATCTTGCGGAGCGCCTGGCTCATGAGCCGCGCCTGCAGACCGACGTGGCTGTCGCCCATCTCACCCTCGATCTCGGCGCGCGGCACGAGCGCGGCGACCGAGTCGATGACGATGACGTCGAGCGCGCCGGACCGGATCAGCATATCGGTGATCTCGAGCGCCTGCTCACCCGTGTCGGGCTGGGAGACCAGCAGGGCATCGGTGTCGACGCCGAGAGCCTTCGCATAGTCCGGGTCGAGCGCGTGCTCGGCGTCGATGAACGCCGCGATGCCGCCGTTGCGCTGCGCGTTGGCCACCGCGTGCAGAGCGACCGTCGTCTTGCCGCTGGACTCGGGTCCGTAGATCTCGATGACGCGGCCGCGCGGCAGGCCACCGACGCCGAGCGCCACGTCGAGAGCGATGGAGCCGGTCTTGATGATCGCGGTCTCCACGACCGGTCGCTCTCCCAGCCGCATCACCGAGCCCTTGCCGAACTGCTTGTCGATCTGAGTCAACGCCAGATCGAGCGCCTTGTCCCGGTCAGGTCCTGCCACCATGTCCGCCACCCCTGTACTCGATTTCGCGGGCGTCTTCGCCGATACGCTTCTGTTCACCACGGCATCAAGGTAAGCGGTGGGTGTGACAAAAATTCGCCGCCCTGCCCAAGCTGTGGATAAGAAACCGCTGTGGACAATAGCCGAACACGTGTACGACGATCGAGCGACACGCCCGAACAAGTGTACGAAAGTCGACTTATCGCAGGCGAGAGGGCACCCGATCGGGGTACGCGGCCACCACTGCTCGCCAAATCGTGGTCGTGTCGATACCGTCCGCTATCGCCTGGTTGATCGTCCGGTCGCCGAGCCCGGCAAAAGAATGGTCCGCCGCGATGCTGCGCGCATAGGCGGCGCCGAAAACTTCTCCGAGCCGCTCCCAGAAATCCGTCAACCGCACGCCCCGAGCCTACCCACCGATCAGCCCAGGGCCGAGGTCGCGATCTTGAGGTCGTCGACCAGTCCGCGGTACGCCGCCGCACGGTCATCGGCCCGCAGAACCGCCGACGGGTGGATCGTGGCGAGCGCCTGGATCTCGGCGACCGGGAAGTCTTCGGGGTACTGGGCCGAGGCCGGCCACGGCATCAGCTTGCCGCGCTGCTGGGTGACCCGGAACGACGGCCCGAGCAGCGCCCGGCCGGCGGTCGCGCCGAGGATAACCACCAGCTCGGGCTTGAGCAGCGAGAACTCGGCCACCAACCAGGGCCGGCAAGCGGCGATGTGCGCGGGGCCGGGATTCTGGTGGATGCGCCGGCTGCCGCGCAGCTCGAAGCGAAAGTGCTTCACCGCGTTCGTGATATAGACGTCGGCCGCATCGAGCCCGGCGGCGTCGACGGCCTCGCGCAGAAGCCGACCGGCTGGACCGACGAACGGCAGGCCTTTCCGGTCCTCCACGTCGCCGGGCTGCTCGCCGACCAGCACCAAGCGAGCATGCGCGGCGCCCCGGCCGAAGACGGTCTGCGTGGCGTCGGCGTAGAGCTCGCAGCCCTCGCACCCGGAGGCGGCCGACTTGAGCTCGTCGATGCTCTGCGGCTCGGACGGTACCCACTGCTGTGCGCCGACCGGCGCGTCGGTCCTAGGCATGAGAAGGTTTTACCCGATGCCGATGCGAAGAAGCATCCGGGCACCCTAACGGGTCGGGGCGTAGAGAACGGGCGGGCGGACGGCGGCGGCGACCGCGTCGGCCAGAGCAGGGATCTCCTCCTCGGTCAGGGGGCCGATCGAGATCCGCACACCCGGGGATGCCGAAATGCGGAACAGGGAGCCCGGCGCCACGGCGTAACCAGCCTCGCGCAGCAGGCCGACCGTCCGAGTCTCGTCGGTGACGGGCACCCAGACGTTGATGCCGGTGTCACCCTCGGCGAGAAGGCCACGAGCACGCAGCGCATCGCGCAAGGCACGACGACGGCGACCGTACGCCTCGGCGGCCTCGGCCACCGCCACAGTGATCTCGTCGTCTCGCCAGAGGTGCAGCAGCATGCGCTGGAGAACCGTGGAGACCCAGCCGGAACCGACCCGCGTGCGGCCGACCACCCGGGCGATCGTGGCCTCGTCGCCGGCGAGCACGGCGATGCGCAGATCGGGGCCGAACGGCTTGGACGCCGAGCGGGTGAGGGCCCATGCCCCGGTGACCGGACCGATGCAGTGCGGCGGTTGCTCGGCCAGCTCGGCGGCGTGATCGTCCTCGATCACCAGGACGCCGGGGTAGGTCGTGAAGAGGGCCCGCAGAGCCTCGGCCCGGGACTCGCTGACGGCGGCGCCGGTGGGATTCTGGGCGCGCACGGTGACGACCGCGGCCTGGGCGCCGGCCTGCAAGGCAGCCGCCATCGACACCGGGTCGGGGCCCTCGTTATCGACGACGACCGGGAGCGGGCGCAGCCCGAGCGCGGCCAGCAGGTCGAGCAGATTGACCCAGCCCGGGTCCTCGACAGCCACCGCGTCACCGGCTCGCAGATGGGCTGTGAACAGGCGCTCGATCGCGTCGAGGGTGCCGGAGGTGACGGTGATCTCGGCGTCGCCGACCGGGATGCCGTCGGCGACCAGACGCGGGTGGGCCGCCTCGATCAGCTCGGGCATCGCGGCGGCCGACGCGTAACCCTGGGGCGGCCCGTTGGTCTCGGCGACGGCCCGCAGCGCGCGACCCAGCGGAGGCAGCAGCCGGACGTCGGGCTCGCCGGAGGAGAGGTCACGCACACCGACAGGAACGGGCAGGTGCAGCGCGGACCGGGGTCCAGCGACGGGCGGACGCGACCGGATGCGGGTGCCGCGCCGGCCCTCGGTCTCGACGACACCGCGTTGCCGCAGCTCCTGATAGGCCTTCGAGACCGTGCCCGGGCTGACGTGCAGGGCGTCGGCGAGGACGCGGACAGGAGGAAGGGCAGCGCCGAAGATCCAGTCCCCCTTGCGGACGCCCTCCTCGATGCTGGCGGAAATCGAGGCGGCACTGTCACCGCTGATCTGATACTGTGCTGACACACCAGAGATTCTGTACTAGTACATATATAAACGCAAGCAAAGCTTCAAAGACAGCAGGAAGCCACAAGGCAGGGAGGCCTCGATGTCCGACACCTATCCGCGGACGAGTCGCACGACCGCCACCCGCTATCGCGAGCGCATGCACTACGACCGCGCGCTGGCTCACTCCATTCTCGACGAGGCCTATGACTGCACGCTGGGCCTGGTGATCGACGGCGAGCCGCGCGTGCTGCCGACCCTGCACGTCCGGGTCGGCGAGACTCTCTATCTGCACGGCTCGTCCGGCGGCCGCATGGGCCTGTCGGGCCGCCAGGGCGCGGTGCCGGTCGCGGTCAGCGTCACCCTGCTCGACGGGATCGTCTATGCCCGGTCCCACGTGCATCACAGCGCCAACTACCGGTCCGTGATCGTGCACGGCTCGGCGCGACTCGTCACCGACCCCGAGGAGAAAAGGGCGGCGATGGACGCCCTGGTCGACAAGGTCGGCGCCGGCCGGGCCGCCGACAGCCGGCCGCCCAACCGCAAGGAACTGGCCGAGACCAGTGTGCTGGCGCTGGCCCTCGAAGAGGTCTCCGCCCGCGCCCGTTCCGGTGGCGTCATCGACGACGAGGACGACCTCCCTTTGCCGCACTGGGCCGGCGTGCTGCCCGTCCGGCGCGTCTTCGGGCCCGCCGAGACCGCCGCCAACGTCTCCGCCGCCGAACCCGCTTACCTTCCTGGCGCCGACCTTCGCTGGGCCGCCCCGACGACCCTGACCGGCCGGCACATCCGGCTGGAGCCCCTCGCGCTCGGGCACGCGCCCGGCCTGCTGGAGGCGCTCGGCGACGACGAGGTCTGGCGACACCTGGCCATTCGTCGGCCGCAGACCCTCTCGACCATGCGCGACTATCTCACCGGTTTGCTAGGCAATCGCTGGTCCGGCAACCAGATCGCGTTCGCCCAGATCGACCCGGCGACCGGCCGCGTGATCGGCACGACCAGCTACCACGACATCGACCCGGAGAGGCGGGCGCTCGCGATCGGGCACACCATCGTGGGCCGGCAGTGGTGGCGCACCGGGGTGAACGCAGAGGCCAAACTGCTCCTGCTCGAGCACGCCTTCGAGGTGCTCGAGGCCGAGCGTGTCTTCTGGTACACCGACATTCTCAACGAGCGCTCCCAGCAGGCAATCGCCCGGCTGGGGGCAGTCCGTGAGGGCGTGCTGCGGCGGCATCGGAAGCGGCCCGACGGCTCATGGCGGGACACAGTGGTGTTCGGTATGACCGCCGACGAGTGGCCCGACGCCGGTCACCGACTACGCGAACGGCTGGCCGCGGGCGGATCGGCCGAGGTCCGAACCGAGGTCCGAACCGAGGTCCCGGTCGGGTAGAAGGCGCCACAGCCAACGTCGGTGCGTCCGACGACGAAGAGCCCCCCGGCCAGACGCAGCCCCTCGCACCGAATACGGGCGGCTCCGCGAAACGGAACCGCCGGTATCCGGGCCGTGCGCGTCGGCGAAGCGGGACCGCCTCGAGGGTTGGCCGTGCGTCTCAGCGGGGACGACGCACGGCCGGTGGATCACTCCTCGCCGAAGTCGCCGCCGTCGTCTTCGAAGACCTCTTCCATTGCCTCGCCGAGGATCATGCCGCCGACGACACCGCCGGCCACGCCCGCGGCGACCCCGCCCATGCCCATGCCGCCGCCGTGACCGCGACGGTAGTGGCCGTGATGCCCGTGGCCGCCATGCCCGCCGTAGCCAGGGGCGCCGTGGCCGCCGTGGCCGCCGAAGCCGCCAGCGGAGCGCAGGCCCTGGTAGCGGCCTGCGGCCTCGGAGACCGACTTCTCGACCACTGCTGTCCAGTCGGTCGTGTCCGCCTCAGCGTGCGAGATGCGGAAGCGGCCGTAGGCGTCATGGCCCGCGGCCAGGAAACCGCCACGCTTGTCGAACTCGAGGATCACCTCGACGCCCTGCGGGTCGGCGATGAAGGTCACCTCGACCTCGTTGATGGCGCCCGCGTACTGCTGGGGCGGGTAGAACTCGATCTCCTGGTAGAACGGCAGCGTCATTTGGGCGCCGTAGATCGCGCCGTGCTCCAGGTCAGCGCTCTTGAAGCGGAAGCCGAGGCGCGCGAACGCGTCGAGAATCCGCTCCTGCGCGGGCAGCGGGTGCACGGCCACCTGGTCAAGGTCGCCCTTGTCGACGGCCTTCGCCACCGCCAGTTCGGTGCGCAGGCCCATCGTCATGCCGTGCAGCCGTTGGCCGTAGACATCAGTGATCGGCGTCTCCCACGGCACCGGGAACGAGAACGGCAGGTCCCGGTTCTCCTTCGCCCGCAGCTGGAAGGTGCCGGCGACCGGCAGCCGGTGGAACTCGATGAGATTGTCGCCGTGCTCGGACTCGACCCGGGTGACCAGGCCCAGCACGATTCCCTCGATGGTGACGTCGTGGTCACCTCCGGCGATCCGCACCTGACCCTCCAGGGCCAATCCGGGCCGCGTGTTCGGGTTCGCCAGCACGGTGTCGACGGTCGGCCCGCCGACGCCGAAGGCGCGCATCATCTTCTTGAAAACCACCGGGTCATTCCTCCTTGAACAAACGATGGGGTGGCTTGTGTGCATGTTCCGCTGATCTTTGGGTCCGCATCAAGAATGGCGTTCGACCGGCCGGAGCAACGGACGCCTGACTCATCGGCGTGCCGCGATCGCCGGCCCGGGAAGCACGTCGGTCTCGTCGTCGAAGCGACCGATGACCTGCTCCAACAGGTCCTCCAGCGCCACGAACCCCACCTGCGAGACAGCACCCGGCGCAGTTTCCGAAACGCTGGTCGCGAAGTCAGAACCGGCCGTGTCAGCCGACCGGGAATCCTCGACGTCCGCGGCCTCGACGGAGGACAGGTCAGCTGAGGACAGGTCAGCGGGG
>DASRYP010000418.1:0-12889 GCA_035687165.1 Actinoplanes sp.
GGCGACGCTCAGCATGGCGTCGGGGCCGAGCACCGCACCGACCAGCGGCAGCCCCACGGCGGCGATGTTGGGGAAGGCCACGGTGAGGGCCTGCAGCGCGGCCTCCGACGGGGTCATGCCGTGCACCCGCCGCTGCACCACGTACGTCAGGGTGTAGACCAGCGCCATCACGATCAGGAAGATGACGGCGAACGGCCAGCGCGCGAGCACCGCCTCCCGGCGACCGGCGGCCAGGCTCGTGAAGAGCGCGATCGGCAGCGCGATGGACATGACGAGGGTGTTGAGCGTGCCGACGTTGGTGTTGTCGACGATGCGGCGTTTGCCCGCCCCGTACCCGAGCGCGAGCACGAAGAAAACAGGCAGGAGGGCTGTCGCGATCTCGTCGGCCATCACCTCATGATCTCCACCGGCCGGCGCGAAGGGAATCGCCAGAATCAGCGAGAGCGCCTACGGTCGTTTGCAGTGACGGATCTGGTAGGACGGGAAGGTGACCTGGCGCGGATCGAGGTTCTGGTCCGCGATCTCGGCGCGCTGCTCGTCACCGGTGAGCCGGGGGCGGGCAAGACGGCGCTGCTCGAGGCCGGCGCGGCGCTGGCCCGGGCCCGCGGGCAGGTCGTCGTGCGCGCGACCGGCGTCGAGCTCGAGGCGGATCTCCCCTACTCGGCCTTGCACCAGCTCCTGCATCCGCTGCGTGACGACTTCGCCGGGCTGAGCGGCGAGCACCGCGAAGCGCTGGAGGTGGCGCTCGGCATCGGCGAGGGCGATACGCCCGTACGGACGGTGGTCGGCGACGCCGTGCTCGCGCTGCTGCGGCTCGCGGGCGCCCGGCGGCCCCTGCTGATGATCGTCGACGACCTCTCGTGGATCGATCGGGCCAGCGCGGGCGTGCTCGGCCTGGTCGCCCCGCGGCTGGCCGACGACGGCGTGGGCTTCCTCGGCGCGCTGCGGCTGGGGCTGGGCAGCTTCTTCGGGTACGCCGACATCCCCGTACTCGAACTCGGGCCCCTCGACGACGAGACCGCGCGGCGATTGCTGCGGCAGCGGTTCCCTGAGCTGGCCGCCGACGCCCGCGACCAGGTGCTGGCGCGAGCCCGCGGCAACCCGCTCGCGCTGCTGGAGCTGC
Source organism: Actinoplanes sp. (assembly GCA_035687165.1). Lineage (GTDB taxonomy): Bacteria > Actinomycetota > Actinomycetes > Mycobacteriales > Micromonosporaceae > Actinoplanes. The sequence goes on from DASRYP010000418.1 coordinate 1,124, forward strand.
CGTCCGGACCGACGCGGCGGCTGCGGGAACTGTTCGTCCCGCACGTGCGGGCGCTGCCCGAGCCGGCGCGTCTGCTGCTCGTGCTCGCCGCCCTCGACGCCACCGGCGACCCGCGGATCGTGGCAGCCCGCGCCGAGCTCGAGACCCTGCGAGAGGCCCGCCTGTTGCAGGCCGACACGGCCACCGGTGCTCTCACGTTCCGACATCCGCTGATCCGCTCGACCGTCCTCGACCTGGCCACCGGCGACGAGCTGCACCGGGCCCACCGGCGACTGGCGGTCCTCTTCGCCGACCGTCCCGACCGGCGCGCGTGGCACCTCGGCCAGGCCACCGTCTGGCCCGACGAGAGCGTCGCCGTCCTGCTCGAACGGTCCGCCGACTCGGTGCTGCGCCGCGGCGACTACGTGCGGGCGGTCACCGCGCTGACCCGTGCCGCGGAGCTCAGCCCCGACCCCGGCGACCGCAGTCGGCGGCTCGCCCGGGCCGCGTACGTCGGCTCGCACATCACGGGCGGGCTGCGGCAGGCCAGGCAGGTGGTCGCCGGCCCGCGCGGCTCGCTGCAGATGGCCGTGACCGCCTCGCACTTGCTGCTCAACGGCGACGGCGACATCGACATGGCACACCGGCTGCTGGCCGGCGCGGTCGGCGACGAGGCCCTGATGAAGGACGCCGACGAGGGCACGGTCGAGGAGTCGCTCTACACCCTGACGATGATCTGCTTCTTCGGCGGCCGCGCGTCGCTCTGGGAGCCCTTGGACGCCGCCCTCGGCGCGGACGGGCCCGAGGTGGTCCGGCTGAGCCGTGACATCCTCGGCGATCCGGCCCGCACCGGTGCCGCGGCACTCGACCGGCTCGACGCCGCGCTGAGCAGCCTGGCTGACGAGACGGATCCGGCCAGGATCATCCGGGTCGGGCTGACCGCCCAGATCACCGACCGGCAGGACGCGTGCGAGGAAGCACTAAGGCGGGTGGCCCGCGGCGGGGTACTCGCCGCCGGGCTGAACGCGCAGATGCTGCTGAGCCGGCACGCTTTCTCCACCGGCCGGTGGGACGAGGCGCGGGCGCTCGCGGACGACGCCGTCGACCGTTGCCGCGAGCACGGCTATGTGCTGCTGGCCATGCCTGGCCGGCACGTGCAGGCGCAGGTGGCGGCGGTGCGCGGGGACGACGCGGAGGCGGTCGCGATCGCCGGGGAGCTGCTGCAGTGGGCCACGCCGCGCGGGGTGCGGGTGGTGCAGACGTACGCCTGGCAGGTCCGCATGATGGTCGCGCTCGGCGGCGGCGATTTCGAGCAGGCCTACCTGTACGGCTCCCGGATCAGCCCTGCCGGGACACTGACCTCGCACGTCCCGTACGCCGTGCTCGCACAGCTGGATCTGGTCGAGGCTGCCGTCCGGGCCGGCTATCACGCGGAGGCGGCCGCCCACGTCGCCGCGATCCGCGCGGCCGGCACCGAGCGCCTCTCCCCACGTCTCGCCCTGCTGGCCCACGCGGCCGCCGCCCTCACCGCCCCCGACGACGAGGCCCCCGCCCTGTTCGAACGTGCGCTGGCTGTCCCCGGCGCCGCCCGCTGGCCGTTCGACGTGGCCCGCGTCCATCTCCTCCACGGCGAGCGCCTGCGCCGGATGCGCGCCGTGACCGCCGCCCGCACCCACCTGGTCGAGGCCTCGGCGGCGTTCCTCCGGCTGGGCGCGACCCCGTGGACCCAGCGCGCCGCCGCCGAACTGCGCGCCACCTCGCACGAACGCCACGGCGGCCCGGCGCTGACCCCGCAGGAGCACGAGATCGCCCGGCTGGCCGCGGCCGGGCTGACCAACAAGCAGATCGGCGCCCGGCTGTTCCTCTCCCCCCGCACGGTCCAGTTCCACCTGCGGCACGTCTTCGCCAAGCTCGCCATCCGATCCCGGGCGGCCCTGCGCGACGCCCTCGACCAGCCCTGACAGCTCGTGAAGCTGCGGATCACCTCACGGGCCCAACTCACCGGGGCGACAGCCCAGGCATGATCTCAGCTTCGCGCCGCCCCTACCGATATCCCTGTTGTGACGCCTTCCCGGATCCGACGGCTCTGGCTCGGCTACTGCGCCGTCAGTGTCGTCCTGGCGCTGGTCCGCGGCCTCGTCCCCGAGGGCTCGGTCGCCGCGATCCTGATCACCTATTGCTATTCGCCGTTGGCGATCGCCGCCCTGTGCCTCGGTGTGCGGCTCAACCGGCCGGCCCGCAAGCTGCCGTGGGGGCTGCTGGTGGGCACGATGATCACCGGGACCGCGGGCAACGTCGTCTTCACTGCCTATCTGATGCGGGGCGGGCTGCCGTACCCGTCCGCGGCCGACTACTTCTGGCTGACCTGCGCCCCGCTGGAGCTGGCCGGGCTGATGCTGCTGATCGACGGCGCGTCCTGGCGCCGGGACCGGGCCGGCATCCTGGACACGCTGATGGTCACCGGCGGCCTCGGCCTGGGCGTCTGGCTGCTGTTCCTACGTGGTCTCACCGGGCCGGACCTGCCCCTGGACGTTCGCCTGGTCACGATGGCCTATCCGCTGGCCGACCTGCTGCTGCTGGCCGGGATGATCCGCATGTTCACCTCGTCGGCCCGGCGCGGCCCGGCCTTCTGGCAGCTCGCCGCCTCCCTCGGCCTGCAGAGCTCCGCGCACGCCGTCTGGGTCTGGCAGTCCTCGCACGGGGTCAACAGCGAGGAGCTGGCCCCCGCCTTCATCCTCAGCGGCCTGTTGCTCGGCGGCGCCGCGCTGCACCCCTCGATGGCGAAGGTCGGCGGCGGGGATCTCCGACCGGCGACCGACGTCACCCCGCGACGAGTGCTGCTGATCAGCTCGGCCTGCCTGTTCAGCCCGGTACTCCTGATCGTGAACGGGGTGGTCGCCGGGGGCCGGGTCGACTGGCTGGCCGCGTCGACCTGCACCATCCTCGTGTTCCTCCTGCTCATCGTCCGCATCGTCGGTCTCGTCCGCACCGTGCAGGACCAGGCCGACAAGCTCGAGTCGATCGCCTACCTGGACGGCCTGACCGGCATCCCGAACCGGCGTGCCTGGGACGTCGAGCTCGAACGCCGGCTGGCCGTTACCCGCCGAACCGAAGGAACTCTGGTCGTCGGCCTGATCGATCTCGACTACTTCAAGCGGTACAACGACCGTCTCGGCCACCCGGCCGGCGACGAGTTACTGCGCACGGCGGCCCTCGCCTGGCGGGAACAGCTTCGGGCCGGAGACCTGATCGCCCGCTACGGCGGCGAAGAGTTCGGCCTCATCCTGCACTGCCGGTTGAAGGACACGGCCATCGTCATGGAACGGCTGCGGGAGGTGACGCCGGGCGCTCAGACGTTCTCCGCCGGTCTCGCCCAGTGGACCGGCACCGAGCCGGCCACACAGCTCATCGCCCGCGTCGACGCGGCGCTCTACACGGCCAAACGGGAGGGCCGCGACCAATTCGCGATCGCCGGCCACCCGGCCGCCACAGACCTGCAAGCCGACTTCCTGACCGGTACGCGCTGACGCTCTTTCTGACCAGCTTCCGCACGCAGCCGACAGCCTGCGGATCAGCCCGGCCGGCGGCGACCGCACGACTTCGGCGGATCCAGGGCCCTCGACCCGTCGACCGGACGTCGAAAGCTCACTACCCGGTCTCCGCCTGATCCACGTACTCGAACAGGGCACGTTCCGCCTACGCGAACAGGCACGTTCCGCCGTCTGGCCGAACATCAGGACGTGCCTGTTCACCGGCGTCCTGAGAGCTGAGAGCGCCGCACCGCCTCCCCGCACGGATGACATTCGCGAAAGGCAAGTCACCGGCTAGCAGTTCTTGCGGCACGCTGTCCCGATCGGTGCGGAAATTTCGGCTTCGCATATTCAGTCGATTCTAAATGGTGAGTATCGTGGTCGTCGGCAGTAGAGATTCTCATGTCCGAGCAGTTCTCACGAGTGCCGCGATCGGCGTTCTATGCCTCACATTCGGGTGCACGCGAAACTCCGGCGCCGGCGAGGCTCCTCCGCAGGCGCAGACACCGTTTCACGTGTCGACGACCGAACCGCAAACGCCGTCCAGCGCCTACCCGACGGGACCCGCGGACGCCGACCCGGCGTCGTCGTCCGAGCCGCATGGACAACGAACAGCCGCCAGCCCCACCGCCACGACCGGTCAGCGGAAACCCAAGTCGAAAACGGATACTCGCCCGGACCCCGGCTTTACCTCGAAGGCAAAGCCCACCGACCCCGATGCTCGCTCCACCGTCACCACAGTTCCGTTGTCGACAGGCAAGCGCCCCGGCGGACTGTGGCGAACCGCGCCGGGCTACCTCTGTGTTCCGGAGGGCTCGCTCGTCGCGGGCAAGCGCTCCCCGGAGCCGATCGAGGCGAAGCGGCTGGTAGACGTACGACCGTGCTTCGGCGGTTTCCCCGACCCGGACAGCATCAGCCTGCGGGTGCGTGGCCCCCGCGGCATCACACGCGTTTACCGAGCCGTCGACGCACCCCCTGGCGAGAACTTCCCTGACGTGGTCTTCACCCTGGAGATGCCGTTGGGCACGTGGAGCGCCGAAGTCACCGCCCCGGGTGTCGCCGCGGCCACCGCGACGATCCACCTTGCGAAGGCGACCGAGCCGACCGTTTACCGCACCGCCGGCCGCAGCCCCCAAGGCGGTGCGGGACTCGCCGCCCAATTGGCCGGGTTCCGTCCTCACGAACGAGTCAACATGTTCTTGTACGGGCCGAACGAGATGGACTTCCTCCGCGCTTTACCCACCGTGAGGGCCGACGCCCACGGTGAGGCGCACTATGCGGTGTCGGCCCACCGTGACGACCGGCCCGGCGAGTACGGAATCTGGACGAAGGCATGCGGCCTGCACCTGCCCGTGGCCTGCGCGACTTATCAGAAATGAACGAATCCCCGCATCCACTGACCACCTTCATCAAGGACTACCTGCCCGCGATCGGAGCGGTCGGAGTCGTCTTGTACGGCCTGTTCCGGCTCGCCTATTCGTTCTTCTACATTCGGTTACGGACGACACCCGAGGAGGTCGGCTACACCTACACTCGCATCATCTCCGAATCCGTCGTGGGCGCCGTGGAACTGATTCTCATCTGTGCCACGGCAATCGCAGCCGTCATCTCGGTGTGCACGGTGGCAGCCGTCGTCACTCCCGTGTTCCGACGACGCCGATGGCCGGCGGGCAAAGACCTACGGCGCGTAGTCGACGCTCGCATGCTGCGGCAGACCATCACCCGAAGTGTCGTCGTCGCAGCTGTGACCGTGTTCGCCGCTCTTCCCTGTCTGGCCTGGTGGCAGGGCGGTCTTGCCCAGGCCGGCCAGACCGTACGCAACGTGTACTTCATCGGGGTGCCGTACCTGCCCGTCCTCGCCGTGCAAGCCGTGCCGGCCGCAGTGACGTGGAAGGACAACGGCAACGAGAAGTCCGTGCCCTTGCGCGACCGCATCTGCCTGGTCTACCTCGGCAAGGCCGACGGCACCGCGGTCTTCTACGACGTGTCGACCCGCGAAAGTCTCCGGCTGCCCACGGGCGACATCGTCGTGACCCTCCGATACGTGTACTTCGCCCCCGACAGCTGTCGCGACGCCGCCCGCCAACTCGCCCGCACCGCTTAAGCTCCGGCGGTGCGCGACTCACCCCCGCGCACCTCACCCCCGCAGCCCCTCACCGTCGGGCACGAGCAGCGGCCCGGTCAGCTGGACGTCGCCCTCGACGACGATGTTCGCGCCGAAGGTGACGTCACCCTTGACCCGCAGCCCGGTGCTGCGGCGCAGCGACGGCGGCCCGGCCGGAAAGCGCTTCTCGAAGTCGGGCATCAGCCGGAAGCGCTCGGGATCCAGCGCCACGACAGGACCAGGCCCGTCGAAGGTCGGAATCATCCGCCCGTCGCCGGTGAGCTCGTAGGCATCCGAGCGGACCACGAGCAGGTCGTCGGTCGTTTTGACGGGCGCGAACCGGGTCCGGGGCACCAGCACCGGCCGGGCCCCAGGGATCGACCCGATCGCGGCGCCCATCGCGGTCTCGAGCTGGATCACCGGCGTACTAGAAGGATCTTTGGGGTCGACGGTCTTGCGGTTGACGATCAGCGGCAGCGCCGGTGCCGCCGGGTCCGCCTCCTGCAGTTCCCGCAGCGCCCGCAAGTCGATCCACAGGTTGTTGGTGTTGTAGAACTGCCAACGCCCCACATCGGTGAATGAGGCGTCTCCCTCAGGCACCTGCGCAGTCTCCCGCAACACGACCTGGCCCTGATGAAGTGCGAGGTGCCCACCCTTGCGGTCCGCGGGCGTCCCCCGCACGGCCTCCATCGCGAATGGAATCCGCTCAGCCGCGATCCAGGCTGCCAGACGTACATCGACGGTCGCCCCCAGATTGTCCGAGTTCGACACAAAACACCAGCGCAGCCCCGCGTCGAGCAACGTGTTGAGCGTCCCGGACGCTGCCAGCGCAGTGTAAAGATCACCGTGTCCGGGCGGGCACCATTCCAGCTCCGGGTCGGCCGGCCACTCCACCGGGAACCGGTCGCCGGCGCGCAGTTTGGGTTCCCGACCTTGCAGAAAGTCCCGAGGCACCTGCTGCCCGCGGAGACCCTCGTACCGATCCAGCGCAGCGAGCGACGGCCCGCGCGTAGCCGCCGAATTCATCAGGAGCAACGGCAGCCGTACGCCGTACCGCTCCCGTTCAGCCAGAACCTGCGTAGCGATGACGTCGAGGAAGCTCATGCCGTCTTTGACTTCGAGCAGTGACTTCGGCCCCGTCAGACCCATGCTCGTGCCGAGCCCACCGTTGAGCTTGACCACCACCAGCCGATCAAGGACCTCGCGGGCCTGCTCCGTCGACGGCTCAGGAAGCTCCACCAGCTCAGCGACATCCGTGAGCGGCTCAAGCGCCTCCCCCGCAAGCAGCCCCGCCCGCGGCTCGTCCAATTGCTGAAGCCGCCGCCGCAAAGCCGCAAGCTCAGCCGGGTGGGCACCGTCCTCCTCTGCCTTCATCAGCGTCGCCAGAACATAAGCGGGCGAGTCCATGTCTGCCCTTCCGTGGTGGAAAATACCGAGATGCCGCGGGTAACGGCAGTCCCCAGTATCAGCCGCTTGTATCGTCATAAGCCGATGATCCTTCAGCACACCGATGACCCTTCAGCACACCGATGACCCCTCAGCACACCGATGACCCCTCAGCACACCGATGATCCCTCAGAGGGCGGTTACAGACCATAAGGTTGATCTATACGTTGGGTCCGCTTGGGGATCATTCTGCGGTTTCGCGGTAGATAGTGATCACTCGATGGCATGAAAGATGAGCGTCGGTCACGTCCTGGTCGTCGCCCGCGGTGTTGGGCTGGTCGTGAGCGAGCGCAAGTCGTACCCGAGTGATGTCACCGACGAGCAGTGGACGTTGATCGGCCCGTTCCTGGACGCGTGGCGAGCCACGCGGATCTCCGTGGCCGGCCGTCAGGGCGAACAGGATCGCATCGGGATCTGCCTGATGATCGGGCACCTCGAGCCGCACGCCCGCCGGGAAACCCGTTGCGAATGGCCGCCCACCAGATGTCTAGTTGGTCGGCCACCGATCACGGGACGGAATATGACGCGCATATCGCTGCCCACCCCGACGCTGCCCACCGCTCGCCTTCGACTGCGTCCCTTCGACGACGCGGATGCGAACGCTCTCTTCACACTGCACAGCAGCGCCTACGTCCTGCGCTACTGGGACGCGCCGCCGTGGAGCGAACCCGGGCGCGCCGAGCGATTCATCACCGCCTGCCGGCAGATGGCAGAGGACGGCACAGGGGCCCGGCTGGCCGTGGATCGTGTCTCCGACGGGGCGTTCATCGGCTGGTGCAGCCTGAACCGGTGGAATCCGGACTACCGCAGCGCATCGCTGGGCTACTGCTTCGACGACGCAGCATGGGGCCACGGCTACGCGACGGAGGCCGCACGCGCTCTGCTGCGGTGGGCATTCGACACGCTGGACCTCAATCGCGTCCAGGCTGAGACCGATACGCGCAACGCGGCATCTGCCCGAGTGCTGGAGAAGGTCGGATTCGTGCGGGAAGGGACGCTGCGGGAAGACTGCGTCGTGAACGGCGAGGTCTCAGACTCGTGGGTCTACGGGCTTATCAGGCGGGAGTGGCGGCCGCCGTCCGAGCCGATTCGCACCCGCTGAGCGCTCACTCTTCCCGCGCGATTTCGCCGGCACTCGGGTGTGTGCCTTTTCGCCGCGTCGAGGAACCAGCAGCGGGAAGTGGCCGACGATGGAAAGGGTCGGGAGCCGACGGGGCTCGTGGACCCGGACCTGGACCACGGTTCGCCGACCGAAGCTTGACTCTCTGCATGTCGAACACCCCAGCTTTGCCTCGGAGCCGTACGTCGGCAACGGAGGTATTCGGACAGTTCCAAATATCCGACGGTGCCATTTCCGACCTCGCGCTCAAGGAACGCGCGCTGGCCCGGACCACGCCGCTCGGCACTACTGCGGGGCGCTACCAGCCCACCGACACGATCGTCGCCTTCCTGGAAAACCTGTGATTATGCCGAACGACATCCACAAGATCAGCGGGAGCTGGGCGGATCGCCTGCGCACAAGATCCCTGCCTATACGAAGTGAAGTCCGCCAGCCCGACGACGTCCGGATCTGGCTCCGCCGGTCACCTCGACCATGCCTGGCCAGGCGCGGTCGTGCCACCAGCCAACAAGTAGCTGATGAGCTGACTTCAGATCAACAGTAGGGTCTTGCCCAGGGCAATGCGGTTCTCGACCACGTTGTGGGCGTCGGCGGCACGGTCCAGCGGGAAGGTTTGCCCGATGACCGGACGGATAGACCCGGTCGCGGCGCGCGACATGATCTGTGTCGCCCACCGCTGCAGGTGCGGGCGGAAATCGAACAGCTGCTCAATACCGATCAACTGCACGCCTCGAGCCCGTGCCTCCGCCACGCCGATGGAGGTAACCTCCCCGCTGGAGGCGCCGTGAACGGAGAACCGGCCGCCGCGAGCGGTCGCCTCGAACGCGGCCCTACCGATCTGACCGCCGACGCCATCGAACACGACACTCGGCCCGGTGCCACCGGTCGCCTCAAGCACCCGCTCGGTCCAGCCCGTTTCGGCATAGTCGATAGCAGCGTCGGCGCCGATCTCCCGAACCACATCCAACTTCCTCGGTCCACGGGCCGCGCCGATCACCTGCGCGCCCGCCGCGAGACAAAGCTGCACCAGCAGGGTGCCCACGCCACCGGCCGCAGCTTCGACCAGGACCCGATCACCAGTCGTGATCCCGGCTCGCTCGACGAGACCCTGCGCTGTACTGCCGTCGCTGTACAGCGCGGCTGCCTCCGGCAGGTCCAAACCGTCTGGCACCGGGAACAGGTCCTCGGTCGTCGCGACGGCACGCTCGGCGAAGCCGCCGGTTTCTCCCGTATCGGCGACCACTCGCCGGCCCAGCCAAGCCGGGTCCACCCGTTCCCCGGTCATGATCACCAGCCCGGCCACCAGGCCGCCGGGCACATATGGCAGCTGAGGTCGTTCGTGCCACCTGTCTACACCCCGCCGGATCTGAGTCTCAACGAAAGTCATGCTCGCCACCGATACATCGACCACTACCTGGTCAGGTCCAGCAACCGGATCCGGAGCCTCACCCGGAACCAGTAACTCGGGTCCACCGAATCCCATCACCCGCACTACTCGCATTCCCCGCTCCATCCGCTCGCCAGCGCCACGGGAGGATCATCGAACATGAAGCACGGTTGAGGTCAATCGCAAGAAATCGACCTACCTGACCATCCACCTGGCTTGCCGCGATCCGGGCGCCATCCCATGTCCAACGACTACGCACCGTTAGCAATAACGGGAGGCGCCCGGACCGTCGGCGTTGCAGTGTCCCGAGCGCTTCGCGTTTCTGACCTCTTCGCACTTGGCGACCAGGCTCCGCAACCGACTCGTACGCCGGCACTCGTCGGAATCGGAGCGCCTTAACATCGGAGGACAGGTCGACATAATCACGAGGTCCACATAAGTGAAGTTATGCCGAAGTCGGCATAACGCCACAAACCCGCTAAGCAGGCGGCCCTGCAGAACGGCAGCGATCACACCATCGTGGCCACCTTCGGGGCCATCTACCGGGGCATCGTCCAGTACTACCTGCTGGCCGGAGATGTCTTCCGGCTGCACCGGCTCCGCTGGGTCATGGAGGCATCCATGCTCAAGACCCTTGCCGGGAAACACCGCTCGACGGTGGCGAAGATGGCCGCAAAGCACAAGGCCAGAACCGACACCACCAGCGGGCCGCGAATCTGTTACGAGGCCCGTGTCGAGCGCGACGGCAGGAAACCACTGGTCGCCAGGTTCGGCGGCATCCCACTTCAGCGGCAGAGGTCGGCGAAACTCACGGATCGCCAACCGATCCGGGCGGCTCGCCCGCGCAAGGAGCTGATCACTCGGCTCCTCGCGGACATCTGCGAGGTCTGCCAGCACGCGGGCGAGGTGAGCGTTCACCACGTCCGCAGGCTCAAGGACCTCCACCCACCCAGCCCGCACCAACCCCGATGGGCCAAACTCATGGCGAATCGGCGACGCAAGACCCTCGTGGTCTGCGCCGCCTGCCACGACAACATCCACACCGGGACACCAACCGCGCAACTCACGCAGTAGTCACTGGAGAGCCGGATGATCGGGAAACCATCAAGTCCGGTTCGGCGGGAGGCCGTGCGGAAAAGGGCCAGCTAACGCTGGCACCTCGCCGCGCGGCCGACCCATCCGGCACGCTGATGCTGCACCGTCGCCTGGTCCGTGAGTATGAGATAAAGCCCGAATCGTCAGTATCGCGTACGTTATGGGCTTCGATGGTGACCATGGTCCGCCGGTTGACCGGCACCAGCACCCCAACCTGGCGACACCGGTAAGCCGTCGTGCACCTCGACACGATCCTCGGCCTGATCAACGACCGCGAAGGCGCCGGACGCCGCAACGCCGAACAAATCCGCGCCCAAATCACCGCACTCACCAGCGAACTCACCCAAATAGATGCCGACCTGGCCGACCTGGCGACCACCCGCGCTACCCTGCGCGCCCTGGCCGCGACCGAGTTCACCGCCGAGGACCCGACCATTACCAGCTCCGCCTACCAGTAAATCCTTACCGTCCTGGGGACCTCTAGCACCGGGATGCGCGCCAAGGACATCTGCCTCGCCCTCGACATCGAGCCCCTCCACAAACACGTCGAAGGCACCCGCGCCAAACTGAAGCGCCTGGTCAGCCGCGAGTTCCTCACCGAGACCGAGACCGGAATATTCGCCCTCGCCCCGAAACGGACTTAATCTCCGTAACCGCCCTCTCAGCACACCGATGATCCCTCAGCACACCGCCGATGATCCTTGCGCACACCGAGGTGCCGTCAACCCCCGCCATCAGCGTGGTCGGGTTCCCACTGCACGAAGACCTGCTCGCCACCGTGCCGCTCACCGCCGATCATCTCTTTACCAACGCCACCTGGAAACACCCGTTGAACGCGTTCCAGATCGCCTTCGAGGGCTGACGCACACCGGCCAACCACTGACCACCTCAACATGCAGGTTCAGCCGTCAAACTTGACACTCCCGCCGATTCTCCCAGCGTTCGACGAATGCTCGGTGCACCGCACGCCGCACACCGCACAGTGGTCGGTGCCGTGGGCGGGAGATGCTTCGGCGCGGGCCGCAGGACGGGTCGACGGCCGGTGGAGCGACAAAGTCGTAGCGACCGTCGGTACCAGCCCGGATCTTCCAACCCGCAGGAGTTC
>DASRYP010000419.1:0-9094 GCA_035687165.1 Actinoplanes sp.
ACGACGCGGCACAGGGCCAGGCCTAGGCCCGCACCAGGGATACTGGTGTGGCGGGCGTTGCCGCCGCGGTAGAGGCGGCGGAAGAGTCGGGCCTGTTCGGAAGGGGCCACGCCCATGCCCTGGTCGGCGACGGTGAGGACGGCGGCCTCGCCGTGTTCGTCGGAGAGGGACACGGTTATGCGGGAGTCGGGGCGGCTGAACTTCACCGCGTTCCCGAGCAGGGCGTCCACGACCTGGCGCAGGCGGGCCGCGTCTCCGGGGACGACCAGGTCGGGCGGGAGGTCGGCCTCGACCGTGATGCGCCGGTTGGCCGCGGTAGGGACCTGGGCCTCGATGGCGGCGTGCACGATTTCGGCCAGGTCGACCGGCTCGATCGTCAGGCGGGCGTGGCCGGATTCCAGGGAGGCCAGGTCGAGCAGCTTCTCCACCAGGTCGCGCAGGCGGCCGTTGTTGCGCTGCACCACGTCCAGCAACTCGCGCACCTCGCCGACGGTCGTGTCGTCGGGGGACTCGGCGATCAGGTCGACGTAGGCGCCGATCGAGGTCAGGGGGGTGCGCAGCTCGTGGCCGACCAGGGCGATGTATTCGTCGGTCGCGGCGGCCAGGTGCAGGGTCAGGACCTCGGCGCGGCGCTGTTCGAGAAAGGTGCCGATCAGCGCGGCCAAGCCGGTGAGCAGCACACCGAGCGCGGGGTCGGGTTCCTGCCGGGTGTACGTGAAGAAGGTGAGCACGCCGATGACTCGCTCGCCGCCCTGCACGGGCACGGCGCCGGCGGCCCGGAAGTCGCTGCCCTCGAGCATGCCGGGCAGCACGGGGGAGTCCGAGCCGTGGACGTCGGGCACCCAGACCATCTCGGTGTCCTGCCAGCACCGCCCGGCCATTCCCACGCCGGGGGCGAAGCTGACCGGCACCGGGAGCGGACGTTCGCCGGGCGCGGTGTAGATGCCGGCCGGACGCAGCAGGTCGGTCACGTCGTCGACCAGCCAGAGCCGCAGGTACGCCCAGCCGAGCGTGGTGCCGATCGCGGAAAGTATGCGGTCGGCGGCGTCGGTGGCGTGCGGGTAGTCGGCCAGGACCTTGAGCACCTGGTTCTCGCACTCCTGGTACTGCCGGGTGCGGTGCTGGGTCGTGACGTCGTGCATGGCGGCGACCGCGCCGGTCACCTTGCCGTCCGGGTCGAGGACCGGCGTGGCGTTCACGGCGTACCAGCGGGGGCGGCCCAGATCGTCGTGGGCCAGCAGCTCGGCCTGCCGCACCTCCTCGCCGGCGAGCGCCCGGGACAGGGCCATCTCGTGCGTACGCAGCGGCGAGCCGTCGTTGTGCAGCACCGGGAACCGGTGCGCGGGCACGGCCCCGGGCACGTCGGCGACCCCGTCGGTGGTGAAGTCGCGCATCGCCCGGTTCACCAGCACCACGCGTCCGTCCCGGTCGCAGGCGGCGACGCCCGCGTCCAGACAGTCGAGCAGCGCCTCCAGGAAGGCCGGGTCGCCCGGGACCGCAGTGTGTTCCTCGACGCGCCGCGGGACCGCGTCCAGGTGCGTACGCAGGGCCTCGGTCAGCTCGGGCACGCCGAACGGCTTGCCGATCACGGCCCGGGCGCCGGTCGCGGCCAGCCGTGGATCGCTCGGCAGCAGGTACGCGGTGATCAGCACGACCGGGGTGCCGGCTACCCGCGGGTCGGCCCGCACCTCCCGGCACAGCTCCAGCCCGTCCAGGTGGGGCATGTCGATGTCGGCGATCAGCAGGTCGGGCCGGCGGTCGCGGACGGCCTCCAGAGCCTCCCGCCCGTCGCCGGCGACCACTACGTCATGCCCAAGCCGGCGGACCACCTCGGCGATCACCCTCTGATGATCAAGGTTGTCCTCGGCCACCACCACACACGCCACGTTCGCCAGGCTAGGACGGCCACGTTGCGGGACGAGCGGGTTCGGCCGATCGTCCCCCGTCCGGGAGTGATATTCGGCTCTTCTCCCCTGCCCGGCCGTGCCTGACCGGGGGGGCGGCCGGGTACGTCACTAGGGTGCCGGAGAACAATGTCGGACTACGGTCCGAGCGCGGGCCCGTCCTTGCCGCAGTGATGCTGTCCACCGCCCTGATCGCGATCGACGCCACGATCATCGCGACCGCGGTCCCCTCGATCGTCAAGGACATCGGTGGCTTCACCGAGTTCCCCTGGCTCTTCTCGGTCTACCTGCTCGCGCAGGCCGTCTCGGTGCCGATCTACGGCAAGCTCAACGACCTCTTCGGGCGCAAGCCGGTGATCCTCTGGGGCATCGGGCTGTTCCTGATCGGCTCGATCCTGTGCGGCCTGGCCTGGAGCATCGTCCCGCTGATCGCCTTCCGGGTGGTGCAGGGCCTGGGCGCCGGCGCGATCGCCCCGACCACCATCACGATCATCGGCGACATCTACTCGGTGCGTGAGCGGTCCAAGGTGCAGGGCTACGTGGCCAGCGTCTGGGGCATCTCGTCGGTGGTCGGGCCGACCCTGGGCGGCGTGTTCAGCGAATGGCTGGACTGGCGCTGGATCTTCCTGGTCAACATCCCGCTCTGCCTGCTGGCCGGCGGGATGATCTTCACCAAGTTCCACGAGCGCGCCGAGCTCCGCCGGCCGGTCATCGACTACCGCGGGGCGGCCCTGCTCACCGCCGGTCTGACGCTGGTGGTCCTGGGCGTGCTCGAGGGTGGCCAGGCCTGGGCGTGGGACTCGCTCACCAGCCTGCTCGTGCTCAGCGGCGGGCTCGCCCTGCTGGTGGTCTTCGGCTTCGTGGAGCGCGGCGCCCCCGCACCCATCCTGCCGCTCTGGGTGTTCCGGCGGCGGCTGCTCGTCACCAGCGGCCAGCTCGCGGTCGGTGTCGGCGCGATCCTGCTCGGGCTCAGCTCGTACGTGCCGGTCTATGTGCAGGAGGTGCTCGGCTACGGCCCGCTGGTCGCCGGATTCGCGCTGGCCTCGCTCACCCTGGGCTGGCCGATCTCGGCGTCGCAGGCGGGCAAGGTCTACCTGCGGGTCGGGTTCCGGATGTGCGCACTCATCGGAACCTCGCTGGTGCTGCTCGGCACGGCGCTGTTGCTGCTGCTCGACGCGGGCTCGTCGGTGTGGGCGGTGAGCGCGTTCTGCCTGCTCATCGGGCTGGGCATGGGATTGACGGCGGCGCCGACGCTGATCGCGGCGCAGTCGAGTGTGGGCTGGTCGGAGCGGGGCGTCGTCACCGCGAACAACATCTTCCTGCGGTCGCTGGGCAGCGCGATCGGGGTGGCGGTCTTCGGCGCGATCGCCAACGCGATCATCGGCACGGGCGCGATCGACCCGGCCCGGCTCACCACCGCGGTGCACCGCATCTTCATCGGCATGCTGCTGGTCGCGATCGTCATGGTGGTGCTGGCGTCGCTGGTCCCCCGGTCGGCCGACAAGGTGACGAAGGGGTAGATCAGCGGCGAGCCGGCACGGAGGTCGACCTGGAGGGCTGGATCTCGTTGACCACGATCGCCGCGGTCGCCCTGGGCAGTCCGCATCCTCGTGACGCCCCCTGAGCACCGGCGTCGTGGCGGCCCCCCGTTCCCAGACCGCCACGACGGTTCGGCGGATCAGACTGCTACCGGGACACCGGGGTTCGCGGTGACCTCTTCGCGGCCGGCTCGGACCAGGACCAGGGCGATCAGGGCGGCGAGGCCGATCACGCCGGCGCTGACCCAGAAGGCCACTGTGTAGCTGTGGACCGTGGCCGCCGCTTGGAGGGCGGGGAGCTGGTCCGGGTTGGTGATCTGGCCGCGGTGGTCGATCAGGTAGGCGGCCACCGCCGAGGTGAAGATGGTGTTGAGCAGGGCGGTGCCCAGTGAGCCGCCGATCTGCTGGGCGGTGTTGATCAGGGCACTGGCGACGCCGGCGTCATGATCGGCCACGCCGACCAGGGCCGTGTTGGACATCGGGCCGAAGGTCACGCCCATGCCGAAGCTGATCACCAGCTCGGCCGGGAAGACGTGGGTCCAGAAGCCGGTGTCGACGCCGATGCGGGTCAGCATGACCATGCCGATCGCGGCCAGCAGCAGACCGCCGAACATCAGGATGCGGGGGCCGACGCGGGTCTGGAGCTGGGCCGAGAAGCCGGCGCCGGCGATGATGCCGAACGTGAACGGCAAGAAGGCCACGCCGGTCATCAGGGCCGAATAGCCGAGGGTGAGCTGCAGATAGAACGTCAGGAACAGGAAGACGCCGAACAGGCCGGAGCCGATCAAGAGCGCCGAGATGTACGCGCCTCCGCGGTTGCGGTCGAGGATGACGCGCATCGGCAGCAGCGGGTGCTTGGTGCGCAGCTCGATCACGACGAAGGCGACCAGCAGGACGACCGCGGCGACCAGGAAGCTGAGCGTGGTGGTCGAGTCCCAGCCGTCCGAGCTGGCCTTCGTGAAGCCGTACACCAGAGCGACCAGGCCGGCCGTGGAGGTGAGCGCGCCGGGCAGGTCGTAGCGGGTGTTGCCCTCGGCGCGACTCTCGCCGACGAAGCGGACGGCGGCCAGTGCGGCGACGATCGCGATGGGCGCGCTCACCAGCAGGGTCCAGCGCCAGGAGGCGTACTCGGTCAGGACACCACCCAGGAGCAGGCCGACCGCGCCACCGCCGCCGGCGATGGCCCCATACACGCCGAACGCCCTGGCTCGTTCTTTGGCCTCGGTGAACGTGACCGTGAGCAGGGACAGGGCCGCGGGGGCCATGAGGGCCCCGAACGCGCCCTGCAGAGCACGGGCCGAGAAGAGCGTGAGCGCGTTGGTGGCGAGGCCGCCGAGCGCGGAGGCGGCGGCGAAGCCGAGCAGACCGATGATGAACGCCCGCTTGCGGCCGGTGAAGTCGGCGATGCGGCCACCCAGCAGAAGCAGCCCGCCGAAGGCCAGCGTGTACGCCGTGATCATCCACTGCCGGTCGGCGTCGCTGATGTGCAGGTCGACCTGGGCGGTCGGCAGGGCGATGTTGACGATCGTGGCGTCGAGCACGATCAGGAGCTGGGAGACCGCGATGACGGCCAGGGCCAGCCAGCGGTTCTTATCCAACTTAGGCGATATATCCGGCGCTGATGCGGCGTCGGAGGTCGTGACGGACATGTCGGGTCCCCCTTGTGGGCATGCGGAGATCCACCCAGGTCTGCGACGAGGGTGTTGGTGCGCGGGAGCGGGTCTGCTAGTGGCGCGGTTCGCGAGTGAGCAGGGGCAGGACGATGTCGTCGACGAGGTGGTCGAGGAATTCCTGGTCGAGCGGCTCGCCGAGGGCGAACAGACGCATGAAGACCAGGGCCGGGACGATCTCGTCGATCAGCCGGGCGTCATAGCCGGGGCGGAGCTCGCCGCGTGCCGCGGCCCGCGCGCAGATGGTTTCCGCGAGCGGGAGCTTCGAGTCACGCATCTGGCGCAACTGCGTCGCGAGCTCGGGATCGGTGTGCAGGGCCATGAACAGGCCGGCGAGGAGCGGTCCCTCCTCGCTGCCGATCATCGTGGCGATGTCGCCGAACCAGGCACGCAGGTCGCCGCGGAGCGAACCGGTGTCGGGCAGCGGCGCCTCGGACGCCTTGCACGCGCGGACGGCGTCGGTGACCAGCTCGGCCTTGGTGGGCCAGTGCCGATAGAGGGTCGCCTTGCTCGCCTGGGCCCGGGCGGCGACCGCGTCCACCCGAAGCCCTTGATAGCCCGTCTCGCCGAGCAACTCGTAGGCAGCGCGCAGGATCGCCTGCTCACGCTCGCCGTCGAGCCGCCGGGTACGCCCGGCCGGCGAGGCGGTTCGCGCCTGCTCAGCCATGAGCTTCCCCCATCCAGCACGCCTTGCGAAACGAAACTGTTTCGTACACTACGCCTCCCGGTCAACTCCCGCGATCTCCGCCAGCAATTGTGACGCAGCGAACGGCGCCGCCCCACAGTGCGGGGCGGCGCCGGTCATTCAGACATTCGGGAGGGTCACCGTCCCTGCTTGCCGAGCCACTCGAGGCACTCGATCGACCCGGCGGCCACCGCGCGCCAGCCGACGTCGATGGTCAGCGAGTGATCCCCGCACCACGGATCCGCTTCTCCGGGAGAGACCAGACCTTCTAGCCTCGGGCACCGGTCATGCGCGCCACCGCGCGCTGCTTGAGTGCGAAACCCTGCTGTGCGGCGTCCCGGAGGTTGGCGACCAGCGGTGAGCGGGAGCGGCGGGCCCAGGGGACCGGGACCTCGACGGTTCCGTACTTGGTCTTGTAGGCATTGCCGCCGACGAAGTCGAACTCGGTGACGCCGCGCGACTTGGCCCAGCGCATCGCGTGCCAGATCAGTGTCTCGTTCGGACGCAGGTGCTGATGTTCCCGGTAGCTCGCTCCGCCCCAGAAATACATTGTGCGGTGGTACCACGGGAGAACGGCGGTGGCGATGCAGGTTCCGGCCGCGTCGCGGGCCCGCAGCAGCAGCAACCGGCCGGATGGCTCCAGGTGGCTGAGGAGGGAACGGATTCGCTCGATCGAATAGGTCGGGACGAGATTCTGCTTGGCGAAAACGTCGCGTAACTGGTCGTAGAAATCGTCGGCGAATGTCGGATCGCCGACAACTTCTTCGACTTCGACGCCGATCCGGCCGGCTTTCCGGATATTGCGCCGGCAGGCGCCGGCCATCGCGCCGAAGAGCGCCTCTTCCGGCGGCCGGAGGTCGATCACCGCGGTCGGGGCCTCGGCCCAGCGCAGCCCGAGCCCCTCGAGGTCGGCGGTCGTCATCCACCGGTCACGGATCTCGAGATGCGCGCATCCCAACTCCTCGAACGCGAACGGCATGAGCGCCTCCAGCGCTGCCCGCCGCGCCACCCCCTCGTCCAGCATGAACCCCACGTAGGAGGTGGTCCAGCCGGCCATCGGGCTGCCCAGGATGCGCAGCCCGAAGCGCTTCGAGACCAGGCCGGTGAAGTGGCCGACGGTCCGGTCGCCGTCGAGCACCCGGGCGAGCACGGGCGTGGCCCGCTGCGCCTCGGCGACGAAGCTGAGCCACGACTCGGTGTGGAAGATCAACCTGTCGTCGTACGTCTCGCGTTCCGCCCAGACCTCGGCCCCGGGCGTCACCCGATGCAGTCGCAGCATGCGTCACCCTTCGCCGTGGAATGGCATCCAGGCTGCCGATGATGCGCCGCGTGGAGTTCATTCCACAAGCGTCCGAAATTGACGTGAATTTCTCTCACGTTCCTTATGACAATTGGCACTGACGTACCTCGTCCGCGTTTGAAAGTGTCGGTTGTGGGCGCACCGGCGCCCGACTGGAGATCAATTCGCCGGAGGGTGCCGATGCCGTCCCCGACCTTGATCACCCCGGCGTCCGTCAAGCGGCGCCTCAACGAGCTCGGGCTGCGCAGCAAACTCCGGGGCCGGCCTCGGGTGCAGGGCCGCGTCCTGGCTCCGGCTGGGGTGTTCCGCCGCCTGCCTCGTACGACCGGGCTCTTCTTCCCCTTTTACCACGACGTCCTTCCCGAGTTCGCCGGCGATCTGAGCCGGCACCTGAGCGCCTTCCGCCGGCTGGGCCCGCTGGTCTCCTGGGACGAGGCGCTGACGATCCTCGCCGGCCGGCACCCGATCGACGGCCCGGTCTTCTGCCTCTCGTTCGACGACGGCCACGCGAGCTGGCTGGATGTGGTCGTGCCGATGCTGCGCGAGCTCGACGCACCGGCGATGTTCTTCCTCACCACCGGCCTGGTCGGGCAGCCCGGCAACCTCACCTGGGGCGGCTGCCGCGAGATCTCGGCGGCCGGCTTCGACTTCGGCTCGCACACGGTGACCCACCAGCGGCTGGCCGACCAGAGCGCCGACGACGCACGGCGCGAGCTGGCCGATTCCAAGAAGCAGATCGAGGACGAGCTCGGCGTCGAGGTGCGTGACTTCGCCGCTCCGTACGGGTCGGTCGTCGACTTCGCCGGGCGCGAGATCGCCCTCGCCCGGGGCGCGGGCTATCGCAGTTTCGCCACCACGCTGCGCCCCGCCATGCATCCGGGGGACAGCCCGCTGACCATCAACCGGCAGGGGCTGCACCCGGCCTGGCCGCTCTGGGCGGTAAGGACACGAGTTCATGACTGACGCGCGGACCCGGATCTGGCTCTCCCCGCCCGACGTCGGCGAGCTCGAGCGCAAGCTGTTGCTCGAGGCGTTCGACTCCAACTGGGTCGCCCCGGTCGGCCCGGACCTCGACGCGTTCGAGGCGCAGGCGGCCGAGATCGTCGGCGTCCGCCACGCGGTCGCGCTCAGCAGCGGCACCGCCGCCCTGCACCTGGCACTGGTCGCGGCCGGCGTGCGCAGCGGCGACACCGTGCTGGTCCCGTCGTTCACCTTCGCCGCCACCGCCAACGCGGTGCTGTATCTGGGGGCGCGTCCGGTCTTCCTCGACAGCACCGCCGAGAGCTGGAACGTCGACCCGGCCCTGGTCGCCGAGGAGCTCAAGAGGCGCTGCGCCAAGGGCCGCCCGCCGCGCGCGGTGATCGCCGTCGACATGTACGGGCAATGCGCCGACTACGAGCCGCTGCTCGACGCCTGCGACCGCTACGGCGTCGCGCTGATCGAGGACGCGGCCGAGGCGCTCGGCGCGACCTACCGGGGGCGCCCAGCCGGCTCGTTCGGCCTGGCCGGGGTTCTCTCGTTCAACGGCAACAAGATCATCACCACCGGCGGGGGCGGCATGCTCGTCACCGACGACGACCGCGTGGCCGCCCGCACCCGGCACCTCTCCACCCAGGCCCGCGAAGCACTGCCCCACTACGAGCACCGCTCGGTCGGCTACAACTACCGGCTCAGCAACCTGCTCGCCGCGGTCGGCCGGGGACAGCTCCAGCGGCTCCAGACGATGATCGCCGCCCGCCGCGAGACCGGTCGCTACTACCGGGCCGCGCTGGGCGACCTGCGCGGCGTGACCTTCATGCCGATCGCCGGTTACGGGTCGGCCAACTGGTGGCTCACCTGCCTGCTGATCGACGCCGAGCAGTTCGGTGCGAGCCGCGACCGGGTCGTCGAGCGGCTCGCCGCCCACGACATCGAGGCACGCCCCACCTGGAAGCCGATGCACCTGCAACCGGTCTTTCGCGACTGCGTGATGCGCGGCGGCGAGGTCTGCGCCGACC
>DASRYP010000420.1:0-4148 GCA_035687165.1 Actinoplanes sp.
TTCGCCGACCAGCGTGACCGAGGCGGCATCGGCCAAAGCGACGATCACGGCGACCCTCAACAAGGCGTCCGGCCGGGACACCGTGGTCACGGTCAATACCGTTGACAACAGCGCCACCGCCACCTACGACTACAGCCCACAGGTGGGCTCGCTCATCACCATCATTGCGGGGGCCTTGACCGGCACCCTGGACATCAACGTCGCGAACGACGGATTCAAGGACGCGGCCGCCACCGAGAACTTCACGGTGGTCGGCAGCGCGACCAATGTCGCGGCGGGCGGGGCCCTCACCTCGCTGAACGTCAGCATTGCTGACGCCCAGGCCGCACTGACGCCGAAGCTCACCATCACGGGCGGCGACGCGAGCGAGGCCGGGAACTCCACCTTCACGGTCACCGCGACGCCCGGATCAGAGCTCCCGATCGGCGCCCAGTGGTCGTCCGTCGACACCACCCCGGCCACGGGGCACGGCACCGCCACGGCGGGGGTGGACTTCACCTACCCCGGCACGCGGACCGTGAGCATCACCCCGCGCACCCTGACGACCACCATCGTCATCCCGCTCACCACCGACACGATGGACGAGCCGGACGAGGACTTCACCGTCGCGCTGGCGAGCCCGACCAACGCGGAGCTGGGCACACCCAGCACGAAGACCGCGACGATCACGGACGTCACCGGCGCACCGACGATCGTGACGATCCTGCCCGCGGCGGTCGACGAGGGCAACAGCGGCACGAAGGTCGCCACCTTCACGGCGACGCTGAGCGCGGCGTCGGCCAAGACGGTGCAGGCGGATTGGAGCACCACCGACGGCACGGCCACGTCAGCCCTGGACTTCGTCGCCGGCAGCGGAACGCTGACCTTCGCGCCGGGAGTCACCACCCAGACGTTCGCGGTTTCGATCATCGGCGACACGATCGACGAGGACGCCGGCGAGACCTTCACCGTCAGCTCCACTTCGACGGACGGCAGCCTGACCGCGAGCGGCCCCACGACGGTCACCATCACCGATGACGACGCGAAGCCGACTCTCACCCTCCCGGCCGAGAGCATCCTCGAGGGCAACGACGCCTGGGCGAAGCTGGTCCCGGTGAAGCTGAGCAACGCGAGTTCCACCCCGATCAGCTTCACCCTCACGGCCACTTCGATCAGCACCACGTCGGACACGCTGACCGCCACCGTCGGCAGCGGTGACTACTCGTTGCTGAACTCCGCAGTCAGCGGCATGACGATCCCGGCCGGGCAGATGACCGGGTATGCGGTCGTCCTGGTCAACGGCGACACCATCTATGAGCCCAACGAGGCCGTCGACCTCACGGCCACCGCCACCACCAATGCCGCCTCCCTGGCCTCGGGTAGCCCCGCTACCGGTCGCCTGACGCTGGGCAACGACGACAAGGCGCCCGACCTCGAGATCAACAGTGCCACCGGCAAGGAAGGCGAGACCGTCAAGGTGACCGGAACGGTTACCGGCGTCTCACAGGACAACACCACGCTGACGGTCAGCTTCGCGGGCAAGGCCGCGGATGACAACAAGGCCGCGAGCGCGGACGACTTCACGAACCCGGGCGCGCAGGTCGTGACCATCACGGCCGGCGGAATCTCGGGCTCCACTCGCACCATCGCCAACATCCCGCTCATCAATGACACCACGTCCGAGCCGGCCGAGTCGATCGTGGGCAGCGGCACCGGACTCGGTGGCGTCGGCACGGTCACCGATGGCGTCATCGTGATCGAGGCCAGTGACGGTGACGGCGTGCCGGAGGAGCCCGCCGAGGCGCCGAAGCCGACCATTTCGGCTCCGGACAAGGTCGTCGGCCCGCAGACGGTCGAGATCGAGGGCGATGTCGCTCCGCACAAGCAGGTCGAGCTGTGGGGTGCCCCGGTCGGTGGCGGTTCGCTGAAGTGGATCAAGAACGGTGACAGCGACGGCGAGGGCCACTACTGGTTCGAGCACCCGATCAACTGGGGCTTCCGCTTCGCGGTCCAGTCGCAGGACAAGAAGTCGGACGACGCCACGGTCTGGATCGTCCAGAAGCCGCTCTTCGTGGTCAGCACCTCGACCAAGGGCCAGCTCAACCTCGGCGTGCGGGGTACTCCGTGGGCGGCCGGCCAGACCGCCGCGGTGCAGCGCTGGACCAACGCCGGCTGGAACACCGTCTGGAGTGGCAAGACCGGTGCTGACGCCGTCTGGCGGGGCTCGGCGAAGTTCGCCTCCGGCTCCAAGATCGTGCTGCGCGGCTGGGTCGGCGGTCAGGCCGACCGGGGCACCATGCCGGCCTTCACCGCCCAGCAGATCATCACCGTCAGGTAAGAACAGCACCACCTGAAGGACCGAAGACGGGGGCGGCCGATCGACCGCCCCCGTCTCCTTGGTGTTACCTCACTCGACCTCGGCCACCGCCTGGGAGAACTGGGCCGAGTACAGCGCGGCGTAGGCGCCGTCCCCGGCGATCAGGGAGTCGTGGGTGCCCTGTTCGACGATCTGGCCGTGCTCCATCACCAGGATCATGTCGGCATCGCGGATGGTCGACAGGCGGTGGGCGATCACGAAGCTCGTGCGGCCCTCCCGCAGGGTGGTCATCGCGTGCTGGATCAGCACCTCCGTGCGGGTGTCGACCGAGCTCGTCGCCTCGTCCAGGATCAGGATGCTGGGCTCGGCCATGAACGCCCGGGCGATCGTGAGCAGCTGCTTCTGGCCGGCGCTGACGTTGCCGCCCTCCTCGTCGATGACCGTGTCGTAGCCGTCGGGCAGCATGCGGACGAAGGGGTCCACGTGGGCCGCCTCGGCGGCGCGGTGCACCTCGGCCAGGTCGAACGAGTCGGCGCCGTACGCGATGTTCTCGGCGATCGTCCCGCCGAACAGCCAGGTGTCCTGCAGGACCATGCCGATCTCCTCGCGAAGCTGCTCGCGCGGCATCGTGGCGATGTCGACCCCGTCCACCGTGATCCGGCCCGAGTCCACGTCGTAGAACCGCATCAACAGGTTGACCAGCGTGGTCTTGCCGGCGCCGGTGGGGCCGACGATGGCCACGGTCTGGCCGGGCTCGACGTCGAGCGACAGGTGCTCGATGAGCGGCTTGTCCGGCACGTAGCGGAACGACACGTCCTCGAACGTGACTCGTCCCCGCACCCGGTCCAGGGTGGCGGTCGGCGGCTCCGGCGACTGTTCGGGCGCGTCGAGCAGGGCGAACACCCGCTCGGCGGAGGCCACGCCGGACTGGATGAGGTTGGCCATGCTGGCGACCTGGGTGAGTGGCTGACTGAACTGGCGCGAGTACTGGATGAAGGCCTGTACCTCGCCCAGCGACAGCGCGCCGGACGCTACCCGCAGGCCACCGACGACGGCCACGAGCACGTAGTTCAGGTTGCTGATGAACATCATGGCCGGCTGGATCAGGCCGCTGATGAACTGGGCGCGGAACGACGACGCGTACAGCTGATCGTTGTGTTCCGCGAAGGTCCGCCGCGCCTCGTTCTGGCGGCCGAAGACCCGGACCAGCGAGTGACCGGTGAACATTTCCTCGATGTGGCCGTTGAGCCGGCCGGTGGTGGCCCACTGGGCGACGAAGTTGGGCTGCGACCGCTTGCCGATCGCGGTGGTCACGAAGAACGAGACCGGCACGGTGACCAGGGCGATCAGGGCCAGCAGGGGCGAGATCCAGAACATCGCGCCGAGCACCCCGACGATCATCAGCAGTGCCGTGGTGAGCTGGGCGAACGTCTGCTGCAGCGTCTGCGAGATGTTGTCGGTGTCGTTGGTGGCCCGGCTCAGCACCTCGCCGCGCGGCTGCTGGTCGAAGTAGGACAGTGGCAGCCGGGACAGCTTGGCCTCGACTTGCTGGCGCAGGTGGAAGACGGCGGTCTGCACGACGTGGGCGGTGATGCGGCCCTGGAGCACGCCGAAGACCCACGCGAAGACGTAGGCCAGGGCGACCCAGGCGAGGACGTGTCCCAGCCGGTCGAAGTCGATGCCTCGGCCGGGCGTGAAGTCGACCGCGGTGAGCAGGTCGGCCTGCGTGTTGTCGCCGCGGGCGCGGATGGCCGCGATCGCTTCGGCCTTGGTGACGTTGCCGCCGAACATGCGCCCGAGCACGCCGGCGAAGATGACATCGGTGGCCCGGCCGAGCAGGTAGGGGCCGAGC
>DASRYP010000421.1:0-3989 GCA_035687165.1 Actinoplanes sp.
CTTCGCAAACACCATGATCACCAACAGGCCACACCCGTCCTACACGGACCCCGGCCCCGCAGCACGCCCACCCAAACCCGCAGCTCACACACCCCTCAACCGACTACGCAATAGCCCTGTACGTTAGCTCCGGCGCGCGGACGCTTCCGGGTCCTTGCGCGCGATGGGGTGTCGTCGGCATCGACGGAAGGATGAGCCCCATCGAGCCCCGGCCAGGGGAATGGCAGCCCGGTTAGTCGAGACGGAAAGCCATAAACAATCGTGACAATCACTCAGCATCAAGGCCAAAGTTTTCCCACCCTGCTACACGCCCAGTGGGCATTGTTCTTCGACGACCTGCTCATTCCGTGGACGTTCCGGCCAACAAATTGCACCCTGAGCGGCGGCTGCGAGTTCGTGCCAGACTTCTGGTTGCCCCGGCACGAGCTGTGGTTCCAAGTGGGTGGCGAAGAGTGGGACCGAGGTGACTTTGAGCAGTGGCAGGAGTTCGCCGCCGCAGCAGACGGGACACCCTGCACCGCCCACATCAATTTCGTTTCGGGGATGGCATGTGACTGGCATGGCCGGCATACGATCCCTCCGCTGCAGGAGGAGTGGCGGGCCAGGGACACCCTCTACAGTGTCGGCACGTTACCGGCGCCGGAAGGAATAGGAGAGTCTGGGCCATTGAGGCCGGTCCACGACTCGATACACAATGCTCATGACGAAGAATACCAATGGACCAGTTGCCCAGCCTGTGGTTTCGTCGGGGCGGAGTTCGATGGGCGGGCCGACCGACTAGGGTGCGGACACGGTGACCAGCAACGTGACAAGAATTACCGCGCCAACGATCCGCGAATATTGGCAGCTTACCGGTTGGCACGGCAGACGACGTCGGCGCGGATGCAGAGCAACTGCGCGCGATGCGAGGTCACGCTGAGCCCGGGCGACCTGATCGCGGCCGGTCGACCGGTGGCACGGCGACGCTGGTACCACGCCGACTGCCTGCTAGCCAGCAGGAGAGAGCGTTACCCGTCCCCGGACTTCAGCCGGGGGCTGACATCGACCGGCTTGCCGGGTGATCGGCGGGCTGGTGCAGGCCGCGGACCTGGTCAAGGCTGCCGCGATCCGGCTGCCGTTGCGTCTTCTGGTCGCCTCGCTGGCTGACGCGCACCGCCGACCCAGTGGACCTGCCGCTGTCCTGGCCCGGTACATCGACTCACGTCGCGGGCCGGTCGCTGGGTCGTCGCTGCGCAGCATCAGTCAGGACGGTGACGACTACGACCGCGGGTCCGATTCGCGGCTGGCGGCGATGACTGACTCAGTGGTTGAAGCCCTTGCCGCGCATCGGCTGGTCGTTGCCAACTACCCGTTGCTGATGAGTCGTCCGGACGAGTTCGAGGACAGTACGTTGCTAATCATCGACGAGGCACAGGCGCTCGAGCAGGAGGTCACCGGTGCGGGCAGCGTGGTCGTGGAGTACCAGCTGCTGGAGAACCTTGCCGCGGACCTGCGTCGCCGGGCCGACGAACAGTAGGCGTCCCGCCCGTGTTGCGGGCGGTGACCGCCGACTGGACGGTCACCTCTACACGGAGATTCCCACGAGGCGGCTCGGGGTGTGTTCGACACCGCGGGTGGTGATCCGCGGCGACGTTGGCAAGTCCGTTCGGTGGGCTCGGCACCTGCTGGCGCGGCAGGACACGATCGCGGGAGTCGCGAAGCAGGTGCGCCGGCAGATCGCCACTGACACGAAGTGAGGGTGGCGCGTCAAGAATGAAAGGGTAGGCGACAATCGGCAGCGAACCTGAGACATCCGTTTAGCCGTGTTGTCTTTGCATGTCTCCGAACATGTCGCACGGACCCTCAGGCGTCACCACCAGGCCTTTAAGCGCAAGCCTATGGTCGGCGAGCGGATGAGGCCGCGGCCGGACCGGGGCCGTCTCCACCGTCGCGCAGCTTCTGGACCTCCTCGTCCAGCTTCTGCCGATCCTCCGGTGTCAGCTCCGACTCCCACCGCCGGTACCGTTCAACGCCCGCCGTGAGCCCATCGGCGTAGACCTCGGTTGTGGCGAGGTCGCGCAGGCGGATACGTCCTTCGAGCAGATCCCTCGACATCTCCGCCATCTCAGGGCCGGCCTCGCCGTCCCGCATCCGCCGAAGGCTCTCCTTGACCTGACTGGCGATCTCCGGACGGCCCGACAACGCCTCAAGCTCACGGCCGATGGACTCTTCCCCGCGATCTCTCACGTCAGGCTCCCGGAGGGGCGTACGCCGACGACGGCAGCGGGATGGAGTCGAGGCTGCCACCCTGATAGGCGATGTCCATCGCCAGGCCGAAGGACCCGAAGATGGCCATCATGGCGGTCTGGATGATCACCGAGATCTTGTTGGCGATGACCAGCATGTCCGCGACGATCAGCGCCACGGCCACGTATCCCGGCCCGCCCACGACGGCACCCACGCCCGTGGACATCAGGGCCGTGCTCCCACCCGCGATGACCCCGGCCAGGATCGCGCTGTCCGCCAGGGCCTGGATGAGATTGCCGAGCTGGTTCGCCAGGCCCCACGCCCCGTTCGCGGCCTTGTGGTACTCCTCGCCGAGGTCGGTCAACTTGAAGCGGAGCTCACTGACCGACGACGACAGCGACGTGAAGTAGTTGTACGCGGCATCGTTGGCTGTGCCGTCCCAGCCGGAGTCGAGTTTCAGCATCCCCTGCTGGAGATTCACGGCGAGCTGGTCGGCGCACGCGCCCATGCTGATCAGCGCGTCGCCGAACTTGTAGATGGCTGCCCAGTCTCCGCCGACCCACTGTGTGCAGTACTCGATGGCGTTGAAGCCGGTCAGGCTCTCGATGACCGCGTTGATCCACGCCGTGGGCGACACGTAGTTGAAGAGCGCGCCAGGGTCGGGAAACCCGTTGGCCATCGACGCATCAGGCTCGCCCGGAGGCGCCAGAGCAGCGGTCAGATCCACCATCTCAGCTCCCCGCCGAGGTGATGGGCCGCTGCACAGCCGGGTAGGTCGCGTCGATCTGGGCGGCGGACTCAACGTCCGTGCGCGTGTACGTCGCGGCCAGACTCCGCAGGTTCATGGCCGAGGTGTCCAGAACCATCGCAAGCTTGATCAATGTCTCGTTCAGGTCCTCCATGAAGTTCTCGTGCCGCTGGGTCACCTGGCCCAGGATTCCCAAGTCGTGCGGCGTGAGCGACCCCCAGTTGTTGGCGTAGCTCCTGGTCACCTCGGCAACGCCGGCTGAGTCCGCCAGCTCGGCCGCGTACAGCGTCAACGACTCTGGCTCTACCCGGAACGTCATCAGTTGATCCAATCCACGACGAACGACGCGATCACCAGCAATGCCATCCCGGTCAAGGCCAGAAGCCCGCACCGCTTCCAGAGCTTGCTGAGCCTGTCGGGCTCGCGGGTCCGGTGCAGATTGACGGCATCCACGACGGCCGGCACGAACACAGCACCGGCCGGCACCAGCAGCAGCCACGTGCTCACCGGTACCTCATCGCCCTGCAAGAGCGTGACGAAGACACCGAGGAGCGCCAGCACATAGATGAACGCGAAGAGCAAGGCGAACTTGCCCACCACCCGCTGAAGAGTCAGCTTGGCGTCCTCGACACTGCGGTTCATGTCACTCCTCAGCACTCCCCCGTCGCAAAGCCCGACAACCGTATCAACGCCCATCCATGCCGTGGGGGTTCAGTCAATAGGTGTCGCAGAAGCGACAAGATCCTCACCAGCAGATGCCGTCAGAGCGGCGGCTTTTTACTCTCGACCAGGGAGCGCGGTTTGCCGACCACACGATCAGCCGTCTCGTGAAGCATGACGATCTCCTCGCCCGCCTCAATCCGTCCGGGCCGCAGGGCACCCTATAGAATCCCAGGGGCTGCGGCTCGAACTGGAACGATCTACCGTGATCCGTACAGCTCCACGGCGAAGTAGCACATGCTGATCGTGATAGCCGCAGCCCGCTGTTCCTGACGAAGATCGCAAGCATCGACAT
>DASRYP010000422.1:0-2030 GCA_035687165.1 Actinoplanes sp.
CCGCCGCACCCCCGAGTGGCTGCTGGTGCGAGTGGCGAACGACGGCGAGCCGCCCGCGCGCACCGCCACGCCCCGCGAGCGGTCAGGGTACGGTCTCGTGGGCCTGACCGAACGGGTCCGCGCGGTCGGCGGCCGCATCACGGCCATGCCCGGCATCGAGGGCGGCTGGGTGGTCGACGCCGCGTTCCCGATCGATCCGAGGACAGCGTCATGATCCGGGTTCTGATCGCCGACGACCAGGCGATGGTCCGCACCGGCTTCGGCATGATCATCGGGGCCCAGCCCGACATGGAGGTCGTCGGCGAGGCCGCCGACGGCGTGGAGGCCGTGGCCCTGGCCCGCGAGCTGAGGCCCGACGTGGCGCTGCTCGACATCCGCATGCCGAAGATGGACGGCCTCGAGGCGTTGCGTCTGCTCTCCGGCCCCGGCGTCACCGATCCGGTCAAGGTCGTCGTGGTCACCACCTTCGACCTCGACGAGTACGTCCACCAGGCGCTGCGCAACGGCGCGGCCGGCTTCCTGCTGAAGGACTCGGGCCCGGCGCTGCTGGTCGAGGCGGTGCGGGCCGCGGTCTCGGGCGACGCCCTGATCAGCCCGTCCATCACCGTACGGCTGCTGGAGCACCTCTCACCCCCGGCGCCCAGCGGCGACGACGGCGGCCTCTCCCCGCGCGAGCTCGACGTGGTGCGCCTGGCCGCCAAGGGCCTGACCAACGCCGAGATCGCGGCCCAACTCTTCATCTCCATCGGCACGGTCAAGACCCACGTGGGCAGCGTCATGACCAAGCTGAACGCCCGCAACCGCGTCGAGATCGCCGCCTGGGCCTGGGAACGCCGCCTGCTCGGCTGATCCCGGCCCGCCACGCCGGCGAGGCCGCGTCCGAGCCGATCGGACGCGGCCTCCCGGTCAGGGTGCCGGAGTGGGCTTGCCCAGCAGGTGGCAGATGGTCGCCGTGTCGGCGGCGCCGACGATGTCGTAGAAGCGGTTCACGCCGTCGCTAGGTTCCGCGTCGGCGGGTTCCGCGGTGGCGTCGCTGACCGCCGTGCGCCGGCCGTCGACGGTGGCCACGGCGGTGCTGTGGTGGCCCATCGTGTCGCCGCCGTGGCCCCAGACCGGGCCGCACGGCGAGTCGACCCGGATCAACCCGAGGCCGTACGCCCCCTTGATGCCGAAGCTCTCCGGGATGTCGACCGTGGTCCGCATCTGGACGAGTTGCTCGCGGGAGAACAGCCGGCCGCGCAGCACGGCCGAGAAGAAGCGGGACAGTTCCTCCGGGGTCGAGATGATCGCCCCGGCGGCGCCTCCCCAGCCACCGATCGGCCACGTCGCGACGTCGGTGTGGACCGGGGCCGGGCCGGCGAACTTGACGGCGTACCCGTGGGCGTAGCCGGGCCCGGTGCTGGTGGCCCGCGGGTCGGCGAAGTAGGTGCGGCGCAGGCCCAGCGGAGCGGCGACGCGCTGCTGGACGAGGTCGGGCAGGCTCCGGCCGGTGAGCTTCCGCAGGATCAGCCCGATCAGCGTGTAGTTGGTGTTCGAGTACGACCAGCTCGTGCCCGGCGCGAAGTTCGGCGGGTGCCGGAACGCCACCGCGAGCAACTCCCGCTCGGTGTGAACGTGCTGCGGGTCGTTCGCCAGCGCGACGAAGAAGTCCGGGGCGGCGGTGTAGCTGAAAAGCCCGCTGGTGTGGTTGAGCAGCATCCGTACGGTGATGTTCCCGCCGTTCGGCACGGTCGCGGGCAGATACGTCGCGACCGGCGCGTCCAGCGCGAGCCGCCCCCGGTCGACCAGCTGCAGGGCGAGCACCGCCATGAAGGTCTTCGTGTTGCTGCCGACCTCGAACTGGTCCCGCCCGGTCATCGGCCGCCCGGTGGCCCGGTCCGCGACCCCCGCGACCGTCGTCCGGACTCGGCGCCCGTCATCGATCCGAACCACATATCCCGGTACGCCGGCCGCCAGCACCCGCTGAGCGACCTCGCTCATCCCCGCCGGCCGCGGGGCCGCGGCGGCGGTGGCCGCGCCGGAGCTGGTCA
>DASRYP010000423.1:0-6780 GCA_035687165.1 Actinoplanes sp.
TCAGGTCGTGCCGGGCTTGCAGGGCGGTCGGGGCCGGATCACCGGACGGTGACACCGCGGCGTCACCGCGATAGACGCCGCTGTTGTTCAGCACGACCGTGACGACGGGCAGGTCGTAGCGACAGATCGTCTCGAGCTCCATGCCGCTGAACCCGAACGCGCTGTCGCCCTCGATGGCGACGACCGGGTCCCCGCTCTCGACAGCGGCGGCGATCGCGAACCCTAGGCCGATGCCCATCACGCCCCAGGTGCCGCTGTCCAGCCGGTGCCGCGGCACCTGCATCCCGATCGTGTTGCGGGCCAGATCCAACGCGTTCGCGCCCTCGTTGACGACGTAGGCCCGCGGGTTCTCCCGCAGGACGTCACGAATGGCCTGCAACGCACCCAGGAACTTCATCGGATGGGCGCTGTCCGCGGCCTTGAGACGCTTGGCCATCTTGCCGACGTTCTCCGCGGAGCGGGCCGAGAGTTCGTCCCGCCACGGGGCCGGGACCGCGATCCGACCGGGTTTGGTCCGCTCGAGCAGGGCCTGCATAACCGAACCGACGTCGCCGAGGAGCGGCGCCGCGATGGGCTGGTTGCTGTCCAGCTCGGAGCTCGCGATATCGACCTGGATGAACTTGACGTCGGGGTTCCACTGCGGCGCGTCGCCGTGTCCGAGCAACCAGTTCAGCCGGGCGCCGACGAGCATCACGACGTCGGCCCGGCGGATGGCCAGGGATCTCGTGCTGGCCACCGACTGCGGGTGGCCGTCGGGCAACAGACCCTTCGCCATCGACATGGGCAGGTAGGGCACACCGGTAACCTCGACGAACTGGCGGATCTGGTCGTCCGCCTGGGCATAGGCGGCACCCTTGCCCAGTACGACGAGCGGTCGCCGGGCGCTCGCGAGCAGCTCGATCGCGCGGTCCAGCGCGGCGGCCTCGGGCACCTGCCGCGGTGCCGGGTCGACGACCCGCCACAGCGACGCCGCACCCAGTTCCGCGTCGATGACCTCGCCGAGGACCGCGGCGGGGAGGTCGAGGTAGACCCCTCCCGGTCGTCCCGACACGGCGGTGCGGATCGCGCGGGCCACGCCACGGCCGATGTCCTCCGCCCGGTGTACGCGATATGCCGCCTTCGCGAACTGCCGAGCCGCCGCCAGCTGGTCCATCTCCTCGTAGTCACCCCGCTGCAGGTCGACGAGGTGACGCTCGCTGGAGCCGGAGATCTGCACCATCGGGAAGCAGTTCACGGTCGCGTTGGCCAGAGCCACCAGTCCGTTGAGGAATCCCGGGGCGGACACCGTCAGGCAGATTCCCGGTTTCCTCGTCAGGAACCCGGCCGCCGCCGCCGCGTGTCCGGCGGCGCTCTCGTGCCGGAAGCCGACGAAGCGGATGCCGGACGCCTGCGCCAGTCGGGCCAGGTCGGTGACGGGAATGCCGACGACGCCGTAGACAGCGTCAACCTCATTGAGCTTGAGCGCATCGACGACCAGATGGATTCCGTCGGTGAGCTTCTTCGCACCGATGTCGTCGCCGGCTTCTGATTCCCGGAGTGAAGCGATGGTCATGATCCGAGCCCTCCATCATGGTCGCGCGACTTCTGTAAACGGCATCCGAATCCGGCCCGCCGCCGGACAGCGCGGGGCGGCGACATCGCCGCCCCGCACCTACGATTGCATACCGTATGGGGTAGGCAATAATCGTGAACCATTCCACGGTGGAGTGTCTAGGGGGGAGCGGGACGTTTCCGGGCAGGCCGGTGGAGCGGTGGCGTTGGTCACTAGATCGTTTTTTGTATACCGAAGCCTGTATCCTAGGAGGTGCCGAACAGGCGCCTGTCGAGCGCGCGGGTTTGCGGTGGCACGAGTGCGCCCGGACCCACCAGGCCCACCCGGGGTGTCCCGCCGGAACCTCGGACCGGACGGCATTCTGTCGCCCGGTCCGGTGCGCACGGTCCCGGGAGGCGTCGTTTCCCGGGAAGACCGACAAGCAGGAGGGAAGTTGTCATGACCACCTGGCGGAAGTTCTCATATTCCTTGACCCGCCTCACCGACCGGCTGGCCCTGCCGTCCGGGTCCCCGGCCGACGGCCGCACCCTCGGGCTCGGCCTGGCAGCCGCGCTGGCGAACCAGCGCCGGGCCGCCCGGCCGAGCGACGAGGAGATCGCGCGCTTCTTCCGTGGCTCCGCCCCGGACGACGACCTGATCAAGGCCTGACAAGACGACCCGGTCAAGGCCTGACAACCGGTCAGAGCACGTCCCGGTCCGCCGTCACGGTCTCGCGGGCGCCGGGGGGTTCGGTCCCCGCGCCTTCCGTGGCGGCTTGCTCTCGCCGGGATTTGATCAGACTGGCGGCGGTGGTGATCGCTAGCGTGCCGACGATGACGCCGAGCGAGACGGTGATCGGCACCGCCGGGGCCCAGGACACGCCGTCGTGGTGCAACGCCTCCAGCACCAGTTTGACGCCGATGAAGGCCAGGACGAAGGCCAATCCCTTGCTGAGGTAGACCAGCCGGTTCAGCAGCCCGCCCAGCAGGAAGTAGAGCTGCCGCAGACCCATCAGCGCGAAGGTGTTCGCGGTGAAGACCAGGTACGGCTCCTGGGTCAGACCGAAGATCGCCGGGATCGAGTCGAGCGCGAAGAGCAGATCGGTGGTGCCGATCGCCACTATCACGATCAGCATCGGCGTTACCATCCGCCGGCCGTCCACCCGGACCAGCACCGACCCGCCCTGGTACGACTCCGTGGTCGGCAAGATCCGCTTCACCGTACGGAGGGCGAGGTTCTCCGAGAACTCGTCCTCCTGCTGCGGGCCGACCAGCTTGATCGCGGTGTAGATCAGGAACGCCCCGAAGAGGTAGAACAGCCAGTCGAACCGCGCGACCGCCGAGGCGCCGGCCGCGATGAACACGCCCCGCATCAGCAGCGCCAGCACGATGCCGATCAGCAGCACCTTCTGCCGGAACCGCACCGGCACCGCGAACCGGCTCATGATGATGATGAAGACGAACAGGTTGTCGACACTGAGCGAGTACTCGGTGAGCCAGCCGGCGAAGAACTGGCCTCCGTAGCTGACACCGGCCGTCCCCATCAGCAGGAGCCCGAAGGAGACCGCCGCCAGTACGTAAAAGCTCACCCATCCGACACACTCACGGAAGGACGGCTCCCGGGGGTTCCGGGCGACCAGATAGAAGTCGATGGCGATCATCGCGACGAAGCCGATGATCGTCACGGCCCATACCCAGAGCGGTAGATTCATGACACTCCCTTGGATCGGACGGTCCGCGCCGCGGCCCGAGCCCGACGGCGGCGCTCCTTCGCCTCCCACTGCGCCTCGGCGTGCTGCAGGTAGAACTGGTACAGCCGCTCGGCCCGCGGGTTGCCGTGCCGGATCCGGCGCAGCCAGCCCGGCGCCACCCGCTCGTACAACCAGCCGAACCCGATCGCGAAGCCCAGGCTGACGACCGCCTGGTACGCGAGGAACCCGGGCACGTCCGGCGGCAGTGCGAGCCGACCGGTGAGCAGGAGGCCGACCAGCGCCTCATGCGCCAACCGGGCGAGGGGGAACGCCGCGAGCCAGAAGAGCGCCGTCGGGGCGAACACTCCCGGTGAGATGATGCCGGCCGCCATCAGCAGCCCGAAACCGCCGCCGAGCAGGGCCAGTGGCAGTCCGAGGGCCAGACCCGTGGCCAGCGCCCAATCAACGGGCTGGCCCGCGATCAACGCCAGTCCGAGGGCCGCGAGCCCGGCGATCACGCCGATGCCGAAGCCGGGCAGGCCAAGATGGCCGAGGCGACGCAGATCGGTCAGGACTGGGCCTCCTGTTGTCATGCCCTCCTGGCCCGCGCCCACCAGGCCATCGTCAACTGCGGCTGGGCGCCGCTCGGTGTAGTCGGTCATGAGTTCCTCCGTCGCACTAGATGACCACGCCGAACCTGACCAGGCTGTAAGCCAGCATGCCCAGGTAGAAGACCGCGCCGAACCCGATCACGACGTTCTGCACGATGCCCGGACGGATCGGTTTGGGCAGCATCCGGTTGTTCACCAGCAGCAGGACGACGCAGTACGCCCCCATCGCGAAGGTGGACAGGAAGGCCAGCACGTCGAGAATGGCGCCCGGACCGTCGGCGGGCCCGAAGTTCAGGATCAGGATGCCGAAGGTGATGACACCCCAGAGGAAGCCCGCGTAGAGCTTGGACATGCTGAACCGCTTCGCGCCGGGTACGAAGTGGTAGGTCATGTCGGCCTGGCCCCGCGAGAACGAGTCGAACAGCCCGAGCGTGGCGTTGAGTCCGATCAGGGCGATGAACCCGAGGAACACGCCGTGCAGCACCGGCGTGCCGGCCGAGGCGAAGGCGTCGGCCATGGCGGTCAGCGCGACCTCCCGATCGCCGTCCCGGATCAGGTCACCGACGTTCGGGTTCTCGCGGACAGCGGTCTGGGCCAGCACGGTGAACGAGACCGTCACCAGCATGGTGATACCCCAGAAGAGCAGCAGGGCGTCGAAGGTGACCCAGCGTCGCCAGCCCCTCCACTTCTTCATCTCCGCCGGGTTGTCGGTGTCGAACATGAAGCCCCGCGACGGCATGACCTCCTGCTCGCCCGCGTGCCGCAAACCGCGAATATTCGGGATGTGCGCGCCCATACCGGCGCCGGAGTCCCGCAGGTGCAGCGTGTACCACATCTGCTGCATGCCGGACGGCCCGGCGAAGGCGATCGCACCGACGATGACCGGGAACCAGGCCGCCGACATCGCTTCATCCGGCAGGTAGCCGAAATGAAACATGCCGGCGAGGGTCGACGTGACATCACTCCACCGGCCGACCAGCGAAGCGACGACCGAGGTGCCGACCACGAGCACGCCGATCAGCAGGCCGAGCAGGCTCTCCAGCAGCGGGTAGATCACCTTGGCCAGGCTGAACACGATGCCGACCAGGATCAGGCCGACGCACGCCGAGACGGTCCAGGGTATGCCGGTCACCTCCTCGAAGGCGGCGGCGCCGGTGGACAGGTGCCCGGGCCAGATGTAGACCAGGATCGCCACGCTGAAGAAGAACCACATCAGTGGCTTGAAGACCCGGGCGGCGCCGAAGAAGATGCTCTCCCCGGTCGCCATCGCGTACCGGGCCATCTCGAGCATGACGAATGCCTGGAGGGTGACGCCGATCAGAAACAGCCACCTGATCTCCGGCCCGAAGATCAGGACCAGGCGAGGCCACATGTACGACTCGCCCATTCCCACGCCGAGGGCGACGAGGAACACGGTCGGGCCGAGCAGGTGGATCGAGGGTGGCGCCTTCGGTAGCTCCCTGATCGGCATCGGTTCGAGCCGCCCGGCCCGCCATACTCGATCGTCGGGGGCGGTGGCGGTGGCGGTAGTGGTGGCGGCGGCGGGATCGTGGGGGGCGGGGTTGCTCGAAGTGTCCACGCTGGACCTCCTGAGATTCTGACGCCGTCCGGACTTCAGGGCCGGTCCGGTTCGGCGCTCTGTCCTCTGACCCTGGCGCGGAGCGGTCGCTGTGTCGCCAGTGGCCCCTCCAACTGCCCGGTGTGATGGAACTGCGCAAGGCTCAGCGGCTGTCCGGCCGGTCGCCGAGCAGACCGGCAGAACGGGCCCACCGGTACTTCGCACCGAGCACGGCGACGGGCTTCTCCGTGGTGTACGGATAGGCGACGATGCCGTGCCGATACAGGTGTTCGCTGGCCTCCTCGACCTCGACGTCTCCGGCGAGCGAGGCGACCACGGGCTTGTTGACGCCCTTCGCCCGGAACTCCTCAACCACGTCCACCACCAGTTCGGCGAAGACCATCGGCGGCGTGACGATGGTGTGCCAGTAGCCGAGGATCAGGGAGTGGATGCGCGGATCGGCGAGGCCGAGCGCGATCGTGTTGCGATACGTCGACGGCGGTTCACCGCCGGTGATGTCGATCGGGTTGCCGGCGGCGCCGAACGGCGGGATGAACTTGCGGAACGCCTCATCGAGGTCCCCCGGGATCTCCATCAGCGTGAGCTGGTTGTCCACGCAGGCATCCGAGAGCAGGACCCCGGAGCCGCCGGCGCCGGTGATGATGACGACGTTCTCGCCCTGCGGGGTGGGCAGCAGCGGGATACCGCGGGCGTACTCCAGCAGGTCGTTGAGGCCGGGGGCACGGATCACGCCGCTCTGCCGCAGGATGTCGTCGTAGACCTTGTCGTTGCCGGCCAGCGCGCCGGTGTGCGAGCTGGCCGCCTTGGCGCCCTGCTCGGTCCGGCCGGCCTTGAGCACGAGCACCGGCTTGGTCGCCGACACCCGCTTGGCGGCCCGGGCGAACGACCGGCCGTCCTTCAGGTCCTCCAGGTGCATGGCGATGAGCTGGGTGTTCGGGTCGCTCTCGAAGAACGTCAGTAGGTCGTCCTCGTCGATGTCGGCCTTGTTGCCCACCCCGACGATCGCGGACACCCCCATCTGGGCCGACCGGCTGAAACCGAGGATGGCCATGCCGATGCCGCCGCTCTGCGAGGAGAGCGCCACTCCGCCCTTGACGTCGTACGGGGTGCAGAACGTCGCGGACAAGCTCTCCGGGGTGTAGTAGTAGCCGTAGATGTTCGGCCCGAGCAGGCGGACGCCGCCCTCACGGGCGATCTTGACGATCTCGTCCTGAAGCTCGTGGTTGCCCGTCTCCGCGAAGCCGGAGGGGATCAGCACGGCGGCCGGAATGTTCTTCTCGCCGACCTCGCGCAGCGCCTGCGGCACGAACTTCGCCGGCACCGTGAACACGGCCACGTCGACGTCACCGGGCACGTCGCCGATGTTCTT
>DASRYP010000424.1:0-4039 GCA_035687165.1 Actinoplanes sp.
AGCGCCTGCAGGTCGTCGTCACCGAGTACTTCCTGCAGGAGCGTCCGATGGCCGACATCGCCGCCGACCTGGGCGTCACCGAGTCGCGGGTGTCGCAGCTGCGCGCCGAGGCGCTGTCACTGCTCAAGGACGGCCTGAACACGCACCTCAACCCGGAGCTGGCGCCGGTGCCGGACAACCCGGAGAGCATCGTCGCGCGCCGGCGGGCCAGCTATTACAACAGCATCGCGAAGAGCACCTCGGTGCGCAGCCGGCTCGCGATGACCAACGCGCACGGCCACACCGCGTACAGCCGGGGGCCGCTGACGGCCGCGTGATCTGATCTGAGCCGAGGGGCCCGGCTGACGCCGGGCCCCTTTTCGTCAGGCCAGGGCGCTGAGCACCTTGGGCAGGTCGGCGGTGTGCAGGACGCCGAGCCGCCGGGTGGCACGGGTGACCGCCACGTAGAGGTCGGAGAGCCCGCGCGGGCTCTCGGCGATGATCTGGTCGGGCTCGACCACGATCACCGAGTCGAACTCGAGGCCCTTGGCCTGCCGTACGGTCATCAGCACCACCTGGTTGAGCAGGTCGGGCTGCTCGCCGACGGCCGCGCCGGGCACTGCCTCGACCAGCGCGCGGCCCAGGTCGGCCTGGCGGCCCTCGGGGACCAGCACGCCCACCCGGCCCTCACCGGCCTCGGCCGCCTCCAGGCGTACGGCCGCGATCACCTCGGCCGGCAACGCGACCGGGGGCACCCGCAGCGCCCACGGTTCGACCCCGGCC
This sequence comes from Actinoplanes sp., assembly GCA_035687165.1. Classification (GTDB taxonomy): domain Bacteria; phylum Actinomycetota; class Actinomycetes; order Mycobacteriales; family Micromonosporaceae; genus Actinoplanes. Next base: position 763 of record DASRYP010000424.1, read on the forward strand.
GAGCGCACCGAGCGGGGCGGTTCCAGCGCTGGGTCGACGGCGGCCAGCACGTCGGCCGCCACCGCCATCACCTCAGCGGGGGTGCGGTAGTTCACGGTCAGCTCGACCAGGTTCCAGCGCTGCGCGACGTACGGCTCGAAGACCTGCTCCCACGTGGTGGTGCCGGCCAGCTCCGAGGTCTGGGCGACGTCGCCGACCACGGTCATCGAGCGGCTCGGGCAGCGCCGCATGAGCAGCCGCCACGCCATCGGGGAGAGTTCCTGGGCCTCGTCGACGATCACATGCCCGAAGGCCCACGTACGGTCGGCGGCCGCCCGCTCAGCGGCGGTGCGGGTGTCGAGCACCTCGTGCCGCTCGACGAACGCGCTCGCGTCGACCACGTCGATCGCGGAGAGGATCTCCTCCTCCTGGTCCTCGAAATCGAGCGACCGGGAGCCCTCGACGATCTCAAGCACACCCTCGGCGTACTCGATCGCCTCGCGCCTCTCCTGGGCCACCTGCCGGGCCTTCAGGGTGTCGTCGACGCCGAGCAACTCGGCCAGTTCGTCGAGGAGCGGCACGTCGGCCGGGGTCCACCGGGCGTCGTGCTCGCGGAGCAGCAGGGCCCGCTCGGCCAGGGTCAGCTCGGGGGCCGCCGACTCGAGCCGGTCGGGGTCGCTGAGCAGCTCACGCAGCACCCGGCGCGGGGTCAGCACCGGCCAGAAGTCGAACAGCACGCGCTGGACGTCGATGTCCTCGCGCAGCTCACGGCGGGTCTCGGCGAGGTCGGCGGCGGAGAGCAGGTTGTCCCCGCCGAGCGGGTCGGCGCCGATGCGCTCGGCGATCTGCAGCGAGAGCGCGTGGATCGCCTCGGTGACGAAGATCGACCGGGCCACGTTGTGCGGGCGGCCGGGGCGACGGGCCGCGGCGCGGGCGTCCTCGAGCACGGCCCGTTCGATGCGCAGCGGGTAGCCGTCGTGGTCGACCTCGACGTAGTCGGCCGGGACGGTCTGCCAGTCGGCGACTGCCCGTTTCAGGACGTCGAGCATCGCGCTGCGGCCCTTGAGCGCGGCGGCGGCCGGGGGTTCGACGGCCCGAGCGCGTACGCCGGGGAACATGTCGCCCAGGGTGGCCAGGAGCACCCCGGTCTCGGCCAGCGACGGCAGCACCTGCGAGATGTAGCGCAGGAACGTCGGGTTCGGGCCGAGGATCAGCACACCTTGCTTCGTGAGCTGCGCCCGGTACGTGTAGAGCAGGTAGGCCGCGCGGTGCAGCGCGACCGCGGTCTTGCCCGTGCCCGGTCCGCCCTGCACGACCATGACGCCCGGTAGCCCGGCCCGGATCACCTCGTCCTGCTCGGACTGGATGGTCTCGACGATGTCGCGCATCCGGCCGGTGCGGTCGGCGGTCAGCGCGGAGAGCAGCGCCGCCTCGCCGGTGACGTCCTCGCGGCCAGGGCCCGCGCCGGCCTCGAGGTCGAGCACCTCGTCGTCGATGGCGGTCAGCACCCGGCCCTTGGTGCGCAGGTGCCGGCGCCGGGTCACGCCGTCGGGCGACACGGCGGTGGCCAGGTAGAACGCCCGGGCGGCCGGCGCCCGCCAGTCGACCAGGAGCGGGTCCCGATCGTGTTCCTCGGCCGACAGACCGATTCGTCCGATATAGCGCGGCTGGTCGGCGGCGAAATCGAGCCGACCGAAACAAAGACCATTTTCCACGGCGTTCATCTGCGCGAGTTGCTCGGCGTAATGGCCGCGGGTGGCCTCGCGCTGGGCGCGTCCCTGCGGGGTGCCGCCGGCCTCGAGCAGGATCGCACGCAGCCGGTCGTCGGCCTGTGCACGCAGGCCGTCCAGCCGGCGATAGAGGGTGGTGAGGTACCCCTGTTCGGCACGGAGGTCGTCGTCTCGCGTCACCGCGGCGGAGCTTGACAAAGCCACTCCCCTTTGTGTTATGATTCGGTCCCAGCAACCATTTATGGTTGCTTTTTTATTGTCCGGCAAACGGCCAGATTAGCGCATCGACCGACTTTCGCCCTACCAGTGTCGCGCAGGTAACGGGCCGCCGGAGAAATGTCGGCCATCCGGCAAGATTCGCGGCGAGCCGTCACGCCCGGCCGTCGATCCCGATTACCCGGTCATGACCTACACCCACCCGATCCGACGTCTCGGCGCCCTGGCCCTGCTCGCCGCCGCCACCCTCGCCCTCTCCTCGGCGTGCACGGGCGACGGAGCAGCCCCGGCCGACGGAGCAGCCCAGGCGGCCGCGGGCGGCCCCGAGGCCAAGACCATCGAGGGCGCCCGGTCCGCGGCGCAGACCGTTTTCGACCGCTTCGCCGGTGGCGACTTCGCCGGGGCGTGGGAGATGTACTCGGTCGCCGGCAAGCAGTCGATCAGCCGGGACGACTACGTCAAGCTCAACCAGGCCTGCTCCCGCGAGGGCCTGGCGATCCAGCTCACCAGCGCCCGCCTGGCGGCCCCGGACCGGGCGGTGGTGATCGCCAAGCAGCTCGAGGCCGCGCAGTCCTACACGATGGTCTACGAGACCGACGCCTGGCGGCTCGAACCGGCCCAGGAGGGACTCGCCCTCTACAAGCAGGGCGCGGCCAAGGCGATCGCGGCCCAGAAGAAGGCCGGCACGTGTGCCGACGAGTGACGACCGGTGCCCGCCGCGAACCGCGACGGGCACCTCCCCAACGTGCTCGAGTCTCAGGCCGCGACCGGCAGCCCGTCCGGCCCGGTCACCGCCAGCCGGGAATGCAGCGTCCCCCGGTTCCCGATCTGGTCGTAGTAGGCCGCCCGGCGACGGGCGACACAGCCCTCCTTGACCGGCGACTGCGCGGCCAGCGCGGGATCGAGGTACGTGTTCAGGCCGTCCCGCAGCAGCGTCAGCGCCTCGGCGCGCAACTGTGACACTCGCGACTCTGTGACCCCCAACTCCTCGGCGATCCGGGACATCGGCCGCTCCTCGAAGAAGTAGCCCTGCACCACGGTCCGCAACCGGTCGGGCAGGGCGTCGATGGCGTGCCGCAGATAGCCCAGCCGCTCGCGGCGCAGCAGCAGCTCCTCGGGGCCGGCGCCCTGCTCAGTCACCATGTCCTCGGCGCCGGCGGTGGCAAACCCCTGCAGGCTGAAGACCACGGCCCGCTGGACGTCGCCGTCCGCGTGCTCGATATCGGCCACTGTGCAGCCGAGCTTCTCGGCCACCTCACGCACCGACGGCATGCGGCCCAGCTCGGCGATCAGTTCCTGGCGGGCGGTGTCGGTGCGCCGGGCGCGCTGCCGCACCGAACGGCTCGCCCAGT
>DASRYP010000425.1:0-3575 GCA_035687165.1 Actinoplanes sp.
GCGTCGACGGACCGTGGGTGGGACTCTGCCCGGCCGGTCACCGCACGACCGCGCACCGTCGGCCGATCCGCGTCAAGTCGTGCCGCGACTGCTCCCCCGGCTTCTCGGCCTCCGCGATCTACACCTGGTCACATCACGGACTCCCGGCGCCGATGGACCCCCGCTACGAGGCCGAGCTGGCCCGCATCCGCACCGGCCGGAGCGCGCCCGAACCGGTGCCGCTCCAGGTCGGCGCGCGGGTCCGGCTGACCGGCACCGGCAAGTACGCCGCCCTGGCCGGCACGGTCGTCAAGACCGGACGCACCCGCTACCACGTCCAGACCAGGGCAGGCCTGCTCAGCGTCGCCTTCACCGCCGTGCAACGGCTGCCCCCGACCGGCTGAGTCGCCGGTCCGGAAGCGCGCCGGGGCGAGCTGCCCGGACGCCGGACTAGGCGAGGAGCTTCTCGACGCGTACCCGGTCGGGAAGGTTCTGCTCCGTCGCGTACGGGAGGGCGCCCTCCCACAGTTCGCGAGCCGTCGCCGAGTCGCCCAGCATCGCGTGGGCCTGTCCGAGCAGCACGCGCAGGCGCATCGCGGTCAGGCGGTAGCCGACGTTGTCGTGCTCGGTCAACGCCGGCACCCCGACCGCCAGGGCCTGCCCCGGCCGCCCGGCGGCCAGGTGCGCCTCGATGATCGCCGCGTGGCCCCAGTCGTCGCCGCTGTAGCTGCCCACGCCCCGCGCCAGCAGGTCGGACTGGGCCGCCGCCCAGACCGCCGCCTCGTCGTGCCGGCCCGCGCGGGCACAGACCAGCACCAGCCCGGCCAGGGCGTCGTACTTGTCGACCTCACTGCCGCCGTCCTCCGCGGCGTCGAGGGCGGTCAGCAGCAACGGTTCCGCGGCCGCCGGGTCGCCCAACTCCAGGTGGGTCATGGCCAGTTCGACCTCGGCGGTCGCGGCCAGCAGCATGTTCCCCATCTGCTGGGCGTAGCTGCGGCAGGCGGTGGCGAGGCGCCGGGCCTCGGCGTACTCCCCGCGGATCCGCTTGACCATCGCGAGGTTGCCCTCGTTGACCGCCTCGATCCACTTGCTCGTCGGTCCGGCGGTCCGATTGCCCTCGAACAGCTTCATCGCCCGGCCGATGTCGCCCGTCCGGATATAGACGTCGCCCAGGTTCCCGGTCGCGGCGGCGACGCCGCGGCGATCACCGGCCCGCTCGAACTGCTCGACCGCGGCCTCGTACTCGTCGGCCGCGACCGCCAGGTGACGCAGGTTGATGGAGGCCAGGCCCAGCGACAGATGGCAGACGCCGCGGCCCGAGGCATCGTCGGCCGCCTCGGCCGCGCGCAGCGCCGACCGGGTGATCGCGAGCTGGCTCACCCCGTTGCCGCGGGTGTAGAGGAAGTGGGTCAGGCTCTGCACCAGGTGCCAGGCGAACGGCGCAGGGCCGTGCTCGGCCGCGTGCGTCACCGCGGCGGTGAAGTTGGCCAGTTCCGTCTCGATCCAGTCGGCCGCGTCCTCGGCGTCGGCGAATCGGTGGGCGCGGCCGGTGAGCTTCAGCTCCGGCCGGTCCGGCAGAAGCCGGTCCGGGGTGACCGTCCGGCTCGCGTCGTCCGCGCTGAGCACGTACCACGAGAGCATCCGGTGCAAGGCCTCCGCGCGAACGGTCTCGGGCTCGCCCGCGGCTTGGCTGCGGGCGTACAGCGACAGCAGGTCGTGGCTGCGGAAACGATCCGGCGCCTCCTCCGCGACGAGGTGCGCGGCGGTCAGCTCGTCGAGCTCCGGTACGGAATCGGTCAGCTCGCGGCCGAGCAGGACCGCGGCGGCCTCCCGGCTGATCTCCGGACCGGGAACGACCCCGAGCAGCCGGAACAGCCGCTGCGCCTCGGCCGGCAGGGCGCGGTACGAGATGTCGAACGCGGCGGCGACCGCCGTCTCCGGGTCTCCGACGACCTGCAGCCGGCCGAGCAGGTCGGTGGCGCGCAACTCCCGCACGGTGTCGCCGATCGTGTGCCGCGGCCGGGCGGCGAGGTTCGCGGCGACGATGCGTAGCGCCAGCGGCAGGTGCGCGCACAGGCTCGCCAGTTCCGCGGCGGCGCCGGGCTCGGCCGCCACCCGGGCCGCGCCGAGGTGGGTGGTGAGCAGGTCGATCGACTCGTCCGCACCGAGCGTCTCGAGGGTGACGCGAGCGGCCCCCTCGCGCACGACCAGGCCGGTCAGGGCGTCGCGGCTGGTGACCAGGGCGTGGCAGCCGGCGCCGCTGGGCAGCAGCGAGCGGACGTGGGCGGTGTCGACGACGTTCTCGAGCACGACGAGGACCCGCCGGTCGGACAGGATCGACCGGTAGAGGCCCAGCTGCAGTTGGAGGTCGGCCGGGATCCGCTCGACCGGGACCCCCAGCGACTGCAGGAGCAGCGGGAACGCCTCACCCGCGGTGATCGTCGGGTCACCGGAGTGCCCGCGCAGGTCGAGGTAGATCTGGCCGTCCGGGAAGCGATCGGCGATCCGGTGCGCCCAGTGCACGGCGAGCGCGGTCTTCCCGACGCCGGCGGTCCCGGTGATGACCGTGGCGGGCACCGGCGGCAGGGCGTGCAGGGTTTCCAGGGCCTCCTGCCGGCCGGAGAAGCCCACGACGTCGGAGGGCAGCTGCCTCGGCGTCCAGCCGTGCGACTCCGCGGCCGACGACGGGAGTTCGGGGGCGGACGGACCCATTGCCGCGTCGAGCTGCTCGGTCAGCGCGCGCCAGGCCCGTTCCCAGGCTGTGACGTCGACCGGTTGCGCACCGCACGCGATCACTATCGAGCGCACGATCTCGAGCGACGGCACCCGGCGACGGGTCTGGCTGAACGCGTCGGAGAGGGTGCTCGTGGCGACTCCGGTCCTGCGGCGCAGCGTCTCCAGCGACGGGTTGCCGCCCCACACCTTCACGTCGCGCAACGCCCGCACGAACCCGGCGAGGCCCGTGGCCTGTGCCGGGAGCGGAAACTCCTCTTCCACGCGCCCTCCCTCAAGATCTGGCGCATCAGTGTAGGCGTTCGTCCGGACCCGGCCGGAACCGTCCGGGCGGCTGGCCGGATCCGGCTCCGGCCGGATTCGCTGGGTACGCCCGACACCGATCCCGGAGGTACCCCGATGACCAGCCCGAACGTTCTGCGCGACTCGGCATCCACGGACGTCGCTCCCGCAGACCTGGTCCGTGCGAACACCGCGCCCGAATGGCACCGCGCGATGCGCCTGGACTATCTCGAGATCCTCGTGCACTGCCGGAGCGCACGTCCGGTGCGCGAGGTCGCGACGCTGGCCCGCATTCCCCTCGACCGGGCCACGCTGCTGATCGACGATCTGGCGGCCCGCGGCCTGGTCCAGATCCGCCACGAGGAGTCCGCAAGCCGCCACGGCCGCCACCGCGACCTGCCCTGACGCGATCTCACCCCCCGGCACTGCTCGCGGCTGTTCACCCGTCATCGCCGTTACGGCCACCCCACCGATTTCTGAACGCTACGCTGATATCACTCTCCGTAATTCCCGGCTCGGCGTCGGCAACCGGGTCAAGGCCTGCGGTCGCCGGGGAAGAAGACCACGACCATGAGCGCGAC
>DASRYP010000426.1:0-9778 GCA_035687165.1 Actinoplanes sp.
AAGTGATCGCATGCCCCGCTCTCTCGAACTTGGCCTCAACAAGATCTTCCGGTCGCGCTGGGGTGTAGCCATCGTCCTGGGCATCATCGTCCTGGCTATTGTCGGGATCGGCCGGGTGTTCTCGGACGGCAACGACTCGAGTCCCTCACTCGATGTCGCGTCGCCCGGCCCGGCGGTGAGCGTCGATCCGAAGGAGGACGACAGCATCATCGACACGGAACCTCCGCCGAGCCCGTCGACAAGGTCGGGACGAGCGCAACCAGAGGCGGTTGCCTACGCCTTCGCGTCTGCCTGGGCCGATCACCAAGACGTCACCCCGAAGGCATGGCGCGCTCAATTGCTGCCGAACTCCACCATCAAGCTTGCCGAGGAACTGTCCGGGGTCGACCCGGCTGGTGTCCCGGCCGATCGCGTGATCGGCCGGCCCAGTCTCATTCCGGTGAGCGAAACACTCGTGAACGCTGTGGTCACGATGGATAGCGGGAAGCTGAGCCTGCGCCTGATCTCGCCAGACGGTCATTGGCGAGTCGATGGGATCGACTGGGATTCGGCGTGAGCGTCCCCCGGCCGCGAAAGATCGTCCTCCTGGTCGCTCTGATCTCGACCTTGGTGCTGCTGTGCTGCGGTGGCAGCGTCACCGCCCTGCTCGTCGGCCGCCTCACGGATGACGACAAGATCAACCTCAACACCGGAATCGGCTGCGGGAAGGCCGGCCCGGTCGACCCGAACGCCAAGCTGCCTCGGGTCCGGTCCTACGGCGCCGAGCAACTCCGGAATGCGGCGGTCATCATCAACGTGGGTGCCCACCTCAAGATGCCGCCGAGGGCCTGGGTCATCGCAGTGGCCACGGCAATGCAGGAGTCGCGCCTCAACAACCTCGGCGACCTCGGCACTCGGAACGACCATGACTCGCTGGGACTGTTCCAGCAGCGGCCGAGCTCCGGCTGGGGTTCGCCTACGCAAGTCCGGGACCCCGCCTACGCGGCAACGAAGTTCTACAGCAAGCTCAAGACTGTCCCGGGCTGGGAGAAGCTGTCGCTCACTCGCGCAGCGCAGCGGGTACAGGTCAGCGCCTACCCCGACGCCTACGCGAAGCACGAGCCGATCGCCACCGAGATCGTGAATCAACTCGCTGATGGTGCGGCAAACGCTGTCGGCAGCTCGGTCACGATGGTCTGCGCCTCCGCGGGCCAGATCGCGGCATCCGGCTGGACCTTGCCGACCAGCGCGGAAGTCGGCTCCGGGTTCCGCAGCGCGTCCCGCCCCACCCACCAGGGCGTCGACCTGATCGCCGGAAAGCAGACGCCGATCACAGCCGCCGCCAGCGGCATCGTCTCGAAGGTGAAGTGCGACGAGGACCATCGGGGGCGACGTACCTGTAACGTCGACGGATACCCGGGCAAGGGCGGGTGCGGTTGGATGGTAGAGATCCAGCATGCCGGGAACGTCATGACGAGGTATTGCCACATGGTTACGCAGCCGCTCGTCCACGAGGGCCAAGAAGTGACGGCCGGTGAGGTCATCGGCCGGGTCGGCAGCAGCGGCAACTCCTCCGGGCCCCACCTGCACTTCGAAGTCCATCTCAACAACGACCGATCCAGCGCGGGAGCGATCAACCCGGTGCAGTTCATGCGTGAACGCGGAGCTCCCCTGGGTGGCGCCGGATGAGCGGCGAGTCGTTGCCCGATCCGTTCGCCGGACATCCCGACTGGGAGCTTGATCCGCCCCGTCCGGTGGTGCCCACGCCCGCGACAATGAGCGGCCAACTCCGCGGACGACGCGTTCTCATTGGGCTTCCCGGTCATGGATGGCGTTCAGACCTTCGGGCTGACGAGAAGGTTGTGCAAGGGAGCCGCACCTTCGTCCCCATCATGCCGGAAGGCGAGTGGTACCGCGCCGAGGCGGAACAGACTGAAATCTTCGCCCCGCTCGTGCCCGTCGAACGTGTCTGGGTCGAGGAATACGGCGTGGCAGGCATCTCGATCGCGGCCGGTGCCGTGACATCGCGGCTGGTATCACTGGACGGGCCAGCACGGCAGATTCCGTTACCTGCTCTGGATGCCTCCGCCCTTTCCGGGCGCCGTGTCATCAGACTGCTGGACGGCGGCAGCGAAGAACGCGAGCTTCGCGCCGTGACAGAACTACACACCAACCACCAAGGCGAGGTCTGCGCCCGCGTCACGACAGAACTTGACTGGTACCGGTGGGGGTGGAGCGGGCACGCGCCCCGGACACTCGAGGTTCTGGTACACCGGCTATGGGTTGAATAGCCGTAGTCAGGCAGTCTTCACCGCGCTGCAGACCCGCCAACCGTCCTCGTCGACCAAACCAAAGGACCACGCCTCGGTTCGCCTACTTACTGGGGATCCGTTCGAAGATCCAGTGATGGTTAGATCCGCATCGACCGACTTTCGCCCGTCGCTCTCATCCGCCACGGTCAACGAACTCCAACTGGCGCTGACCTTCACGTCGAAGTTCTTCTCCCGCTCGACCATTTCATTCCGCAACGCTTCAATCTCTGTCAGTCGCGCACCGGATTTGCAAATGTTGAGAGCCGCTTCTTGATCGTCTCGGTTGACGAGGTAGGCGCGGAGAAAGTTGTCGGCGACGGCGTCGGGGTCGGCCCGTTCGATTTTGGTTTCGCCGTCGTAGAGGAGTAGTGCGACTCCGGCACCGCCCAGGCAGAGCAGCGCCAGCACCCCCGCGCCCAGCGCCACCCACAACCTCAGACGACGGTTGCGGGACTTCTTGGCCGGCGCGTCCGGCGGCGTTCCCTCGTCCGGCGGCGGGGCCATCGGTCCGGGTACGGGCTCCTGCGGCTGCACACATACGACAGTAGTGCCTGCGCGCACCGTCACCCCGAGCGTGCCCGGCGCGACCGGCCCGGACGACGCGGATCCCGAACGGGCCACCGGGAACGCGATGCCTCTCCGCGTCTGGGATAAGTTTTACCCGCGCACACAGGAGGTGACAGCGGTGGTGGATTCGGCTTTGCGGGTCCAGCAGGCTGCCGCTTTGCATCGGCAGGCCGCCGCCCTCAGGGACGCCGCCTCCGCTGCCCTTGACGCCGATGGGGCCGCGCCCGACCCGTTCGAGCAGCATCGGATGGCCGAGGAGTTGCGGGCCGCGGCCGGCGCGCTGGCTCCCGGGTGGCTCGGTTCGCCGCTCGACGCGCAGTCGGCGAACACTCCGCTGGGTGGCGTCTACCCACCTCAGTTCGTGCGTCTCGGGGTTGCCCAGCCGCTCGATGACGCCCGTTTCCCCGCCATCGTCCCGCTGCTCGGCACCGGCCACCTGACCGTCGACGCCACCGCCACCGACTCTCGCGTCTTCGGCCTGCTCCGCTCTGTTCTGCTGCGTTTGCTTGCCGCCGCGCCTGCCGGTTCGCTGCTTGTGCGCGCCGTTGACGGCATCGGTGGCGGTGCGGTTTTCGCTCCCTTCGCCGACCTGCAGGATGCCGGCCTGTTGTCGCCTCCGGCCACTGATCGGCAGGGCCTGCGTGACGTGCTCGCCGAGGCCGAGAAGTGGTTGCGTCCCGGTCGTGGAGCCGCCCCCAGGCGCAGTCGTCGTGACCGGATGATGCTGGTTGTCATCGCGAGCCTGCCCGAGTTGACCGAGGGCGAGGAGCTGCGCCGGATCGCCGCTCTCGCTCAGCAGGGCCCCGATTCGGGCCTGCATCTGATCGTGGCAGGGTGGCCTCCTCCCCCGTTGACCGCCGAGACCACTCAGGCCCCTTTACCCCGTACGACTATGGTTTCCGTCCGTAATCCTTTCGCAGTGATCGGCGACCCGCCCGGCGCGACGTTCGGGTCGACCCCTGACGTCTCGTGGCTGAACGCCCCCGTCTTCCTCGACGAGGATCCGCCGCCACATCTGGTCGACGCCGTCTGCCGTGAGCTCGCCGCGGATTCCGCCGCCGCGTCCCGGGGAACGCTCGCCGATCTGCTTCCCGAGTCGGGCGAGGAACTGTGGGTTGGGGACGCCGCCGAGGGTTTGAGCACGGTCGTCGGCCACGACGGCGACACGCCGCTGGCGCTGCGCTTCAACGACCTGACACCACACTGGATGGTCGGTGGCCGGTCCGGTGCCGGCAAGTCCGCCTTCCTGGTCAACGTCCTCTACGGCCTGGGCGCCCGCTACAGCCCGGCCGAGCTTTCCCTCTATCTGCTCGACTTCAAAGAGGGCGTCGCCTTCACCGAGTTCGTGCCGACCCAGCACGACCGCACCTGGCTGCCGCATGCTCGCGCCGTGGGTGTCGAGGCCGACCGGGAGTACGGGCTGGCCGTGCTGCGCGAGCTCAACGCCGAGAGGTCCCGGCGATCCATCGCGTACGAGCGAGCCGGTGTCTCTCGCCTCGGGGAGTTGCGGGCCGCGGCCGCCGCGGACGGCCTGAACCGTCCATTGCCGCGCATCCTCTGTGTGATCGACGAGTTCCCGGTGCTGCTGGCCGGAAGCGACCCGGTGGCGACCGAGGCGGCCGCCCTGCTCGAGTCGCTGGCTCGCACAGGCCGGTCGTGCGGCATCCACCTGATCCTGGCCAGCCAGAATGTGGCGGCGGTGGAGGCGCACTACGCCAAGCGTGACTCGTTCTTCGGCCAGTTCCCGGTGCGCATCGCCCTGCCCGGCGGCGGCGACGTGCTGGAGTCGGCGAACGATTCGGCGGCGGGTCTGCCGCTGGGCACCGCGGTGGTCAACACGGCCGGCGGCCTTGGCGGTCCGCGCGGCGCCACCCGCGGGCACGAGCGCATCATCCGTTTCCCCGACCCGCACGCCGACAACGACCTGCTCAGCGACCTGCGGCACAAACTGTGGTCCGCGCGCGACCCGCAGTCGCAGCCGCCACGCATCTTTGCCGGCTACGCCCACCAGCATCTCGCCGACGATCCGACCTACCGGGCGGCGCTGGCGGGTCGGGTCGGCGCCCCCGCCGCGCTGCTCGGCCGGTTGCTCGACATCGGCCTCTCCACCGCGTCGTTCCCGCTCGGCGGTTCCCCGGGACGACACCTCGCGATCTTCGGGTCGCAGGCGTCGGCGTCCGAGGTGCTCGACGCGGCCGCCCGCAGCGTGGCCGCGTTCCACCCACCCCGTACGGCTCGGTTCGTCATCGCCTCGCTGGTCGCCGAGGGTGACCGTCTCGCCGAGGCGCTCGCAGCCGAGATCGGTCTTCGGCAGGAGGTCGTGCTCGTCGATGGAGCCGGCCTGGCCGCCGAGCTCGAGCCCGGACGTCCGGGCTATCGCGTGGTCTTCGGCATGGACGCGTCGTTACCGGGCAGCCTGTCCGGTCTTCCCGCTCTGCTGCGCGACGGCCCGGCGCAGGGCGCGCATCTGTTGTCCTGGTGGCGTGACCTGCGCCGGTTCGCCGCCGAGGCGGGCGAGCACGACGCGGTCGCCGGACTGCTCTTTCTCAATGTGCCGCCGACCGAGGTGGCCGCGGCGATCGGCTGTCCGGTTCCGTGGCACCCGCAGCCGAACCGGGCCTTGCTGCACGACCGGCACGCCGACCGGACGGTTCCGCTCGTGCCGTTCCTGGATCCCGGTGTCGCCGCCGACCAGGGTGAACCGCGGTGACCGAACAGCAGCGGACCGCGGGGGCGATCCCGGCGCAGACGACCCCCGCGGCGCCCGGTCCGTGGGCCGACTACCTGGCCGCCGCGCAGCAGCTCGACGTCGTCCGCCGGGCCGCCGGCCAGGCGTCGAACGAGCATCAGGTGGCCGTCGCGGCCGCCCGGCAGGAGCTTTCCGTCGTACGAGCCCGGCTGGCAGCCCAGGAGGCTCAGCTGACGCAAGATCTGGGTGTACCGGTGGGCGAGCTGAGACCGCAGCCCGCCGACCTGGAGGTGGCCGCTCAGACCGCCGCGGGCAGCCCGGTCGCGGCTCTTGCCGCGTTGCGACAGGCACGCCGCACCGCCGAGGCCGGTGACGCCCTGCTCCGCGAGGGGGCACCCACCCGCCGCTGGCGCCCGTGGGCGCGCAATCTGCTGATCTATGGCCCGCTCGCGGCCGTGGTGCTGATCGTGCAGATCGTGCTCTACCTGGTCGCCCCGCCCGGTTCGGTGCCGACCTATGCGCTGCTGTGCGGGTTGACCATGCCCGTGCTCGCCTTCGGCCTGGGCTGGGGGACGATCGGCTACGTCTACGGTGACGAGTCCGAGGGCGTCGATCGCACCCCGATCGTCGGCGCCGTTGCCTGTCTCGCGCCGGTGCTGCTGACCTGCGTGGGCGTGGGCCTGGCGTCGGTCTTCAGCTGACGAAAACCAAGGACGAGACCGGCCGTACGCGCGTCAGGGCAGGGCAGCCGTCAGATCGATCTCGACGAGCTGGCCACCGAAGCCGAGCGCGGTCACCACACTCATGCTCGGCGGGCGCCCGGATATCCGGCGGATTCAGCGGGAGTTGATCAGCGCCATCGCCTCGGCGCGCACCTTGGCGTCGGTCTGGTAGGCGCCGCGGACCGCCGAAGTCACCGTGCGGGCGCCGACCTTTCGGATGCCGCGCATCTCCATGCACAGGTGCTCGCACTCGAGAACGACTATCGACCCGCGCGCATCCAGCTTTGCCATCAGCAGGTCGGCTATCTGCGAGGTGAGCCGCTCCTGCACCTGCGGCCGGCGGGCGAAGACCTCGACCAGCCGGGCGAGCTTGGAGAGCCCGGTGATCCGGCCGTGCGTGCCGGGGATGTAGCCGATGTGGGCCACGCCCTTGAACGGGAGCAGATGGTGCTCGCACATGCTCATCACTTCGATGTCGCGGACGAGCACCATCTCTTCGTGGTCGGCCTCGAACGTGGTCCGCAGAACGTCGGCCGGGTCGACCCGCAGTCCGGCGAAGAGCTCGGCGTAGGCGCGAGCCACCCGGGCCGGGGTGCGTGCAAGACCATCGCGATCGGGGTCCTCCCCGATCGCGATGAGGATCTCTCGAACGGCCTTCTCGATCCGCCCGAGGTCGACGGCCTGCTCGACCGGGGAACCGGTGAGCTTGCCGTCGACCAGACGGGCGGCGAGGTAGTCCAGTTCGTCGTCGTCGCTGATCAGTTGCTGCCTTCCGAGCCGCTACCGTTCGGGTTGGGCCCGACCGCGATCTGACCGTCGGCGTGCGCCTGAGCCTTCAGCTTGTCCCGCTCGGCCGGGGTGAGCACGGGCGGGGCCTCGGAGGGCAGTCGCTTGCCGAAGCCGTTGAACGGCGACATCGGCGGGCGCTTGACCACGCGGGCACAGATTCGGTCCATGTCCTCGCGGGTGATGGTTTCCTTCTCCATCAGCTCGAGAACCATCGTGTCGAGGACGTCCCGGTATTCCACCAGGATCTCCCACGCCTCGTCATGCGCCAGCTCGATGAGCGCGCGCACCTCGGCGTCGATGTCGGCCGCCACCGAGTCGGAGTAGTCCCGTTCGTGGCCCATGTTGCGGCCCATGAACGGCTCGTCGCCGCTGGTGCCGTATTTGACCGCACCGAGCTTGGAACTCATGCCGTACTGAGTGACCATGGCCCGGGCCAGGCCGGACGCCTTCTCGATGTCGTTGCCGGCACCGGTGGTGGGCTCGTGGAAGACGAGCTCCTCAGCGGCACGGCCACCCAACGCGTACGCCAGGGTGTCGATCATCTCGGCGCGGGTCTGGGTGTATTTGTCCTCGGTCGGCAGTACCAGGGTGTGACCGAGCGAGCGGCCACGCGGCAGGATCGTCACCTTGTGCACGGGGGCGGAGTGCGGCAGCGCGTAAGCGACCAACGCGTGCCCACCCTCGTGGTATGCCGTGATCTTCTTCTCGTTGTCGCTCATCGCCCGGGTGCGGCGCTCGGGGCCCGCGATGACCCGGTCGATCGACTCCTCGAGGAAGTAGTTCGAGATCGCCCGCTTCTCGTTACGCGCGGTGAGGAGCGCGGCCTCGTTGATCACGTTGGCCAGGTCGGCGCCGGAGAAGCCCGGCGTGCGGCGGGCCACCGCGTCGAGGTCGACGTCAGGCGTGAACGGCTTACCCTTGGCGTGCACCCGCAGGATCGCCTTGCGGCCCTCCATGTCGGGGTTGTCCACCGGGATCTGCCGATCGAAACGGCCGGGACGCAGCAGCGCCGGGTCGAGGATGTCGGGCCGGTTGGTGGCCGCGATCAGGATGACCCCGCCCTTGGTGTCGAAGCCGTCCATCTCGACGAGGAGCTGGTTGAGGGTCTGCTCGCGCTCGTCGTGACCGCCGCCCATGCCGGCGCCGCGGTGCCGGCCGACAGCGTCGATCTCGTCGACGAAGACGATCGCCGGCGCGTTCGATTTGGCCTGCTCGAAGAGGTCGCGGACCCGGCTGGCGCCGACACCGACGAACATCTCGACGAAGTCGGAGCCGGAGATCGAGTAGAACGGGACCCCGGCCTCACCGGCGACGGCGCGGGCGAGCAGCGTCTTACCCGTTCCGGGCGGGCCGAAGAGAAGTACACCCTTCGGGATCTTGGCGCCCAGAGCCTGGTATTTCGCCGGGTTCTGCAGGAAGTCCTTGATCTCGTAGAGCTCCTGGACCGCCTCGTCCGAACCGGCGACGTCGGCGAAGGTCGTCTTCGGCGTGTCCTTGGTGATCATCTTCGCCTTGGACTTGCCGAAGTTGAGCACCCGCGAGCCGCCACCCTGCATCTGCGACATGAACAGCAGCAGCAAGATCACCAGAATGGCGATGGGAAGTAGGTTGATCAGCAGGCTGAAGAGAATGTTGTCGCCGGAGACTGTCGTGTTGACCGTGCCGGTGATCCGGCCGGCGGTCTTGGCCTCCTGCACCTCATTCCAGATCGGCTGCGTGACCTCGTACAGATACTGGGTCTCGATCTTGTCGGTGGTCTTGCCCTCGAACCGTTCCGGTGAGGCGAGGTCGATCTGGAGCGTCTGCTCCTTGTCCTTCAGGACGACCTGCTTGATGCCGGGCTGGTTCAGGCGCTCGAGCGC
Source organism: Actinoplanes sp. (assembly GCA_035687165.1). Classification (GTDB taxonomy): domain Bacteria; phylum Actinomycetota; class Actinomycetes; order Mycobacteriales; family Micromonosporaceae; genus Actinoplanes. The sequence goes on from DASRYP010000426.1 coordinate 8,921, forward strand.
TACCGAGGTATCTACGCGCTGGTAGCTAGGACCACTGGTGAAGAAGGAGCTCAGCGCAATCACGCCGATGATCACCAGAATGATCCAGACCACCGGGCGGCGGAAGAAACGCGTACGTTCCATACTGTTGTCGGGCGCCAAGCGCCCGGACCCTCCTGATCGGCGTCCTGGTCACCTCAACGTGCCGCCACCGGCGGCGCGGCCCCGGGCCTCTTACCCCGGCCGCGGCCTTGAAACCGCGGCGGTGCAATCTTCCCGAGCCCCTCCGGCGCTTGTGACACTGCGCCATCGGTCACTCGACGGTACACCGTGGGTGCCGGTTGCGAACCCGTGAGCCCGCTGGCCGGACACTCCCCGGTTGCCACCCGTTCAGCGGGCTTTGGTGGCAAAACCGTCCATAAGTACGGATTTCTGAGAAGAGGCTGAGAAGCGGTTCAGCTACGGGCGTAGACCTCGGGCCGGAGCACGCCGACGTAGGGCATTTCGCGGTAGCGCTCGGCGAAGTCGAGGCCGTAGCCGACGACGAACTCGTTCGGGATGTCGAAGCCGACATACTTCACCGGCACCTGCACCTTGACCGCGTCGGGCTTGCGGAACAGCGCGACCACCTCGACGCTGGCCGCCGACCGCGACTGTAGATATTTCATCAGCCACGAAAGCGTGAGACCGGAGTCGACGATGTCCTCGACCACGACCACGTGCCGGCCGGTGATGTCGCGGTCGAGGTCCTTCAGGATGCGCACGACGCCCGAGGACGTGGTGCCCTGCCCGTAGGAGGAGACCGCCATGAACTCCATCTCGGTGGACGGGCCGTGACCGCCCAGTGCGCGGGCGAAGTCGGCCATGAACATGACCGCG
>DASRYP010000427.1:0-12919 GCA_035687165.1 Actinoplanes sp.
GCCCGGTGGCAGCGGCCAGGAGGCGATGGACCGCGACTTCGAGGTGCACCGGCTGTCGGCCCGGCTGCGCGCCCTGCGCCGCTTCGGGCTGGACCTGTGCCTCGGCCACATGGTCGGCGCGGAGGACTCCGAGGCGGTGTACGTCGGGCGGCTCGGGCTCACGGACGGCGCCGGTCGCCGGCTGCTGGTCGACTGGCGTTCCCCCGCGGCCGAGCCGTTCTTCGGCGCGACCCACGCCAACCCGATGGGCCTGAACAGCCGCCGCCGGTACCGCTGGACCCGCGGCCGGATCACCGACTACTGGGACGAGGTGTTCGCGGCCGACGCGCTCGAAGGGCACGCGGCGCTCGACGACCAGTCCGCGTTCATCGCCAGTCTGGGCAGTGACCGCTCGGCCCGGATGCGCGACGTGCTCGGCACCATCCAGGCCGACCAGGACGCCATCATCCGGGCCGGGTCGAGCGGTGCGCTAGTGGTCGACGGCGGCCCGGGCACGGGCAAAACCGTCGTCGCGTTGCACCGCACGGCGTACCTGCTCTACTCCGACCCGCGCCTCGGGCACCGCCAGGGCGGCGTGCTCTTCGTCGGGCCGCACGAGCCCTACCTCGCCTACGTCGGTGACGTGCTGCCCAGCCTCGGCGAGGAGGAGGTAAAGACCTGCACCCTGCGCGACCTGGTGCGCGAGGGCGCCGCGGCCACGGAGGAGACCGATCCGGAGGTAGCCCGTCTCAAGTCGTCGGTCGGGATCGTCAAGGCGATCGAGGCAGCCGTCCGGTTCTACGAGGAGCCGCCGGCCGAACCGATGATCGTCGCGACCGGCGACGACGCGATCCTGCTGACCGCCGAGGACTGGGCTGAGGCGTTTCAGGCGCCCGGACCCGGCACCCCGCACAACGAGGGTCGCGACCAGGTGTGGGACGACCTGCTCACGATCCTGGTCGAGAAGTACGCCGGGGACGAGCCGGAAGACCTGGTGCGCCGTTCGCTGCTGCGCAACCGGGACCTGGTCAAGGCCTTCAACCGCGCGTGGCCGCTGCTGGAGGCGGCCGACATCGTCGCGGACCTGTGGTCGGTCCCGGCCTATCTGCACCGGTGCGCGCCCTGGCTCGGTCCCCACGACATCCGGCGGCTGCGGCGGGCGGACGCGCGGGCCTGGACCGTGGCCGACCTGCCGCTGCTGGACGCTGCCTGGCAGCGGCTCGGCGACCCGGCCCTGGCGCGTCTGCGGCGGCGGCAGGAGACGGTGCTTCGCAACCAGCGCGCGGAGATGGACCGGGTCGTGGACGAGCTGATCGCCTCGCACGCCTACGACGACGGCGAGGGTCTGATGCAGATGCTCGTCCAGAAGGACATGCGCGACGTGCTGGTCGACGATGCCGTGCTGCAGCCTGCCGACGCCGACCGGCTGGCCGGGCCGTTCGCGCACGTCGTGGTCGACGAGGCGCAGGAGCTGACCGACGCGCAGTGGCAGATGCTGCTGCTGCGCTGCCCGTCCCGCAGCTTCACGATCGTGGGGGACCGGGCGCAGGCGCGGCACGGGTTCGCGGAGTCCTGGCCGGAGCGGCTGTCGCGCATCGGGCTCGACCGCGTCGCGGTGACGTCGCTGACGATCAATTACCGGACGCCGTCCGAAGTCATGGCCGAGGCCGCGCCGGTGATCCGGGCCGTGCTCCCGGACGCCAACGTGCCGACGTCGATCCGCGACGGCGGGCTGCCGGTCGGGCACGGTGCGAGATCGGAATTGCCGTACCTCCTCGAGGGGTGGCTGGCGGAGCACGCCGAAGGGATCGCGTGCGTGATCGGGGACCCGACGTTCGTCGCGTCGGCACGGGTGCGGTCGCTGAGCCCGGAGCTGGCCAAGGGGCTCGAGTTCGACCTCGTGGTTCTCGTCGACCCACTGTCCTTCGGGGACGGGATCGAAGGGGCGGTGGACCGCTATGTCGCGATGACCCGCGCGACCCAGCAGCTCGTGATCCTCACTTCGTGATCCGCACTTCGTGATCTTTTGGAGTAGATCAGGTAAGCGAGAGCTCGTTCGGGTTCGGGTGGGGCCGGGTCTCGGTCTTGGAAATGTCTTCGTCACACCGTTGACATCTATGGGTGAGGGACCTTAGCGTCCTCCCCGAATGTCCCGCGTCGAAGCGCTTCGACGGATCCGAGAGTCGAAGCGCTTCGACGGACCCCTCCCGGAGGACGAACGACATGATTCGATCGCGAGCCGGCCTCTCGGCCGGTGCACTCTTGCTGGCCACCTCGCTCGCTCTGGCCGCCTGCGGCGGCTCGGGGGAGTCGTCCGACGACGGGGCCGACGCCAAGACGCTGACGTTGTGGCACTACGAAGGGCCGACCAGTGCGATGGGCATCGCCTGGAACAAGGCCATCGAGGAGTTCAAGACCTCGCACCCCGGCGTCACGGTGAAGTTCGAGGAGAAGGGGTTCGAGCAGATTCGGCAGAACGCCCAGATGATCCTCAACTCCGACAGCGCGCCGGACATCATGGAGTACAACAAGGGCAACGCCACCGCCGGTCTGCTGTCGAAGCAGGGGCTGCTCACCGATCTGAGCGACGAGGCGAGCAAGCGCGGCTGGGACAAGGCGCTCAATTCGAGCCTGCAGACCACCACGAAGTACGACGACGACGGCATCATGGGCTCGGGCAAGACGTACGGCGTCCCGAATTACGCGGAGTACGTCGAGGTGTACTACAACAAGGACCTGTTCAAGAAATACAACCTGCGGGTGCCGACCACGCTCGACGAGTTCACCAAGGTGATGGACACGTTCGCGCGGAACAAGGTCACGCCGCTCGCCGTCGGTGGCTCCGAGTACCCGGCTCAGCAGATCTTCTACTCGCTCGCGCTCGCCAAGGCCGACCGCGCCTGGGTCGACGACTACCAGCTCTACAAGCACCAGGTCGACTTCAAGGGGCCGCAGCTCTCGTACGGAGCGCAGACCTTCAAGGAATGGGTCGACAAGGGCTACATCGCCAAGAACTCGGCCGGCCTCAAAGCTGAGGACATGGGCGTCTCGTTCACCCAGGGCAAGTTCCCGATCATGATCTCCGGCAGTTGGTGGTACGGGCGGCTCGCCAACGAGATCAAGAACTTCCAGTGGGGCACGTTCCTGTTCCCGGGCAACAAGCTGCACCCGGGTTCCAGCGGCAACCTGTGGGTCGTCCCGGAGAAGAGCAAGGCCAAGGCGCTCGCGTACGACTTCATCGACATCACCATGAAGCCGGAGATCCAGGCGCTGCTGGGCAACAACGGCGGGGTCCCGGTCGCGGCCGATGTCGCCCAGATCACCGACGCCAAGAACAAGGAACTGATCGAGAACTTCGCCAAGATATCCGATGTGGACGGTCTGGCGTTCTACCCGGACTGGCCGGCCCCGGGCTACTACGACGTGCTGGTCGCCGGCCTGCAGGGCCTGATCAACGGCTCGAAAACGCCGGACCAGATGCTGACCGAGATCGCCAAGCCGTACGACGAGAACCTCGCCGACCTCGGCAAGTGACCGGGCGCGGGTGGGCCCGCAAAGCCCACCCGCGCGGAGAAAGAGGGAAAGCATGAGGCGCAAGGGGTACGGGGTCTTCCTGATCCCGGGGGTGCTGGCCGCGCTGCTGGTCATCGTGGTGCCGCTGGTGATGACGGTCTGGACCAGCTTCACCAAGTGGAACGGCGTCGGCGAGCAGCGCTGGATCGGTTTCGACAACTACACGCGGCTCTTCGAGGACTCGCTGTTCTGGTCGTCGTTCGGCAACATCCTGTTGCTCGTCCTGGCGATGGCCGTGGTCCCGACACTGCTCGGCCTGGTCCTCGCCGCGGTGCTCTTCGACTACGTCGCCAAGAAGTTCAGCGACCGGTGGGCTTCGCTGTTCCGTTCCGGGTTCTATCTGCCGCAGGTCATCCCGGTCGCGGTGACCGGCATCGTCTGGGGCTGGATCCTGCATCCGGAGTACGGCGCGCTCAACAGGATCCTCGAGGCGATCGGGCTGGGCGGGCTGGCGCACAACTGGCTCGGCGAGCCGGGTTCGGCGCTCTACAGCGTCATGGGCATCATGATCTGGGTCCAGCTCGGCTACCCGATCGTCATGTTCATGGCCGGGTTGCAGCGGGTCGACCCGGAGCTCTACGAGGCGGCCGACCTCGACGGCGCGACCTGGTGGCAGCGCTTCCGCAAGATCACGGTGTATCTGATCCGGCCCGAGTTCTCCGTCGTGCTGGTGACGACCACGATCTCCGCGCTGAAGATCTTCGGGCCGATCTTCGTGCTCACCGGCGGCGGGCCGAGCAACGCCACGCTCGTGCCCTCGTACTTCGCGTACCAGAACTTCTTCGAGAAAGCCCAGGTCGGTTACGGGTCGGCGATCTCGACGGTGCTGACCGTGCTCATCGTCGTGCTGGCTTTCGTCTTCCTGCGGCTGCAGACTCGGAGCGTCAAATGACCGTGACGGCCACCCCCACCCGGACGCCGCTCGAGCCAGCCGCCGACGAGTCGACCGCGAAGAAGCGCGGCGACCCGGTACGGTTCGTGATCCTCGCGGGGCTGCTCGCTCTGCTGCTGATCGTCATCGCGCCGCTGCTGATCATCGCGATCAACGCCGTGAAGAGTCCGGCCGACTACGCCGGGGGCGGCCCGCTCGCGCTGCCGGCGCATCTCTACTGGGACGGCATCGTCGACTTCTGGAACCGGGTGGACTTCGGGCAGAAGCTCTGGAACAGCTTCGTCACGAGCTTCACCGTGGCGGTCCTGGGTGTCTTGTTGTCGGTCCTCAACGCGTACGCCCTGGGCATCGGCCGGGTCAAGGGCCGGCTCTGGTTCCTGGTGTTCTTCCTGGTCGCCAACCTGCTGCCGCAGGAGGTGCTGGTCTATCCGCTGTACTTCCTGGCCAAGCAGGTGCACCTCTACGACAGCCTGATCGCGATCGTCGTCATCTTCACGGTGATCCAGGCGGCGTTCGGGACGTACCTGCTGACCTCGGTCTACCAGGATTTCCCGACCGAGCTGCTGGACGCCGCCGACGTCGACGGCGCCGGCAAGTGGCGCACGCTGTGGAGCGTCGTCGCCCCGGTCAGCCGCCCCACGCTCGGCGTGCTCTTCACCTTCTTCTTCATCTGGACGTGGAACGAGTTCTTCCTGCCGCTGGTCTTCCTGGTCTCGAACGACAACCAGACCGTGCCGGTGGCCCTGGGCGTGCTCCAGGGGGACCGGCTGATGGACGCCACGATGACCAGCGCCTCGGGCCTGATCGGCATCCTCCCGGCGATGATCTTCTTCCTCGTTTTCCAGCGCACCTTGACCCGTGGCATCACCGCCGGCGCCGTCAAGTAGCCCGCCGAAGGCTCCTCACAAACAAGGACGCTCATGAAATTCACCGACGGGTACTGGCTCAAGCGCAAAGGCCTCACCGTCCTGCACCCGGCCCAACTGCGGGATGTCGAGGCGGACGAGAAGACCCTGACCGCGTACGCCAGCACCAAGCCGGTCCGCAGCCGGTCGGACACGCTCGACACCCCGCTGATCACCGTCCGGGTCGAGGCGCCGATGTCGGACGTCATCCGGGTGACGATCGGGCACTTCCTCGGCGGCCCGCCGAAGGGGCCGAACTTCGAGATCACCACTGCGGAGCACCCGGTCACGACGACGGACACCGAGCTCACCTCGGGACGGTTGACGGCCAGGTTCAGAGCTTCGCCGCAGAACCCGGGCAATGGGCAGGGCGCGAACTGGGGTCTTGACTTCCTGGCCGAAGGCAAGCGGTTGACCGGGAGCGGCTGGAAGGGCATGGGAATCGTCGACTCGGCCGACGGCGAGCAGTACGTGCACGAGCAACTCGACCTGGGCGTGGGCGAGGCCGTCTACGGGCTGGGGGAGCGGTTCGGGCCGTTCGTCAAGAACGGGCAGAGCATCGACATCTGGAACGAGGACGGCGGCACCAGCAGCGAGCTGGCCTACAAGAACGTGCCGTTCTATCTGACCAACCGCGGGTACGGCGTGCTGGTCGACCACCCCGGCAAGGTGTCCTTCGAGGTCGCCAGCGAGATGGTCTCCCGCACCCAGTTCAGCGTCGCCGGGCAGACCCTGTCCTATCTGGTGGTCTACGGGCCCACCCCGGCCGACATCCTGCGCAAGTACACCGCGCTGACCGGCCGGCCCGCGCTGCCACCGGCCTGGTCGTTCGGGCTCTGGCTGACCACTTCGTTCACGACGCCGTACGACGAGGAGACGGTCACCTCGTTCGTCGACGGGATGGCCGAGCGGGACCTGCCGCTGAGCGTCTTCCACTTCGACACCTTCTGGATGCGCGAGTTCCACTGGTGCGACTTCGAGTGGGACCCGGCGATCTTCCCGGACCCACCGGGCATGCTGAAGCGGCTGCACGACCGAGGCCTGCGTACGTGTCTCTGGATCAACCCGTACATCGCGCAGCGCTCGGCGATGTTCGAGGAGGGCCGGGCCAACGGCTACCTGCTGAAGAAGGCCGACGGCAGTGTCTGGCAGACCGACCGCTGGCAGGCCGGCATGGGCCTGGTCGACTTCACCGACCCGGCCGCCCGGGAGTGGTATGCGGCGAAGCTCGCCGTGCTGGTCGAGATGGGCGTCGACGCGTTCAAGTCGGACTTCGGCGAGCGGGTGCCGACCGACGTGGTCTGGCACGACGGATCCGACCCCGAGCGGATGCACAACTACTACACCCAGCTCTACAACCAGGTCGTCTTCGACGTGCTCCGCGAACATCGCGGTGACGGGGACGCGGTGCTGTTCGCGCGATCGGCCACCGTCGGCGGGCAGCAGTTCCCGGTGCACTGGGGCGGCGACAACTCGGCGACGTACGAGTCGATGGCCGAGAGCCTGCGCGGCGGCCTGTCCCTGATGAGCTCCGGCTTCGGCTTCTGGAGCCACGACATCGGCGGCTTCGAGGGGCGGCCCGACCCGGCCGTGTTCAAGCGGTGGATCGCGTTCGGGCTGCTCTCGTCGCACAGCCGGCTGCACGGCAACCACTCGTACCGGGTGCCGTGGCTCTTCGACGACGAATCGGTCGAGGTGCTGCGTTCGTTCACGCACCTCAAGTACAGCCTGATGCCGTACCTGTTCGAAGCCGCCCGGCAAGCGCACGAGCAGGGCCTGCCGGTGATGCGCCCGATGGTCCTCGGCTTCCCCGACGACCCGGCGGTGACGCACCTCGACCGACAGTACCTGCTCGGCTCCGACCTGCTCGTCGCGCCCGTCTTCAGCGAGGAGGGCCAGGTCAGCTACTACGTGCCGGCCGGGCGGTGGACGCGGTTCAGCGACGGCGGGATCGTCGAGGGGCCGGGCTGGCGGCACGAGACGCACGGCTTCGACAGCGTGCCGCTGCTGGTGCGGCCGGGCGCGGTGATCCCGATCGGCAACCGCACCGACCGTCCCGACTACGCGTACGCCGAGGGCGTCACGCTGCGTGTCTACGAGCCGGCGGCCGGCAGCACGGCGGTGCGGGTCGGTGACAGCACGTTCACGGTGATCCGCGACGGCACGGCGATCCGCGTCGAGCGGGACGGCGCGGCGTTGCCCTGGCGGGTGGAGATCGTGGGCGGGCCGTCCGCCGAGCTCGCCGCCGCCGACGCGGTCTGGATGGTCGGGTAGTCGCGGCGGTGGGGTTCGCCACCTCGTGCGGCGGGCCCCACCACGCAGAACGCGGCATAGGATCTCTTGATGACCCCGGCACTGGACCTCTTCGTCCCTGGTGTCGTCTATCTCGACATCATCTTCACCGGGCTCAAGGGCCGGCCCGAACCCGGCACCGAGGTGTGGGCCTCGGGCATGGGCTCCTGCCCCGGCGGCATCGCCAACCTGGCCGTCGCCGCGTCCCGGCTGGGCCTGGCGACCGGGCTCGGCACGGCGCTGAGCACCGACGCCTACGGCGACTTCTGCGCCGACATCCTCTGCGGCCAGGAGAACATCGACCTCGGCGCGTCGCTGCGCACCGACGGGCACTCCCCGGTGACGGTGTCGCTCGCCTCCGACCGCGACCGCAGCATGATCACGCACGGGCATCCGCTGCCGCTGAACGCGGAGGGCCTGGTCGGCGCGTTGCCGACCTGTCGGGCCGCGTCGGTCAGCCTCAGCAAGGACCGGCTTGGGTGGGTCCGCCGGGCGAAGGACGCGGGCACGTTGGTCTTCGCCGACGTCGGCTGGGACGCCAGCGCCGAGTGGCCGGCCGAGGTGCTCGACATGCTCGAGGACTGCCACGCGTTCCTACCCAACGCGGTCGAGGCCATGCAGTACACCCGGGCCGGCTCGCCCGCGCAGGCCCTGGAACGGCTCGCCGGGCTGGCCCCGGTCGTGGTGGTGACCTGCGGCGCCGACGGGGTGCTGGCGCACGACGCGCGCACCGGGGAGACCGTGCACGTCCCCGCCGTACCGGTGTCGGCCCTCGACCCGACCGGCGCCGGGGACGTCTTCACGGCCGGGTTCATCCTCGGCAGCCTGCGCGGGTGGCCGCTGACCCGGAGCCTGGCCTTCGCCAACCTGATCGCCGCGCTGTCGGTGCAGCACTTCGGCGGTTCCCTCTCGGCGCCGGGCTGGGGCGACATCGCCGACTGGTGGAGCCAGGCCCGCAGCTCGTCGCTGGCCGGCCGGTACGCGTTCCTCGACGACGTGATCCCCCGCGGCGAGCGGCGCATCGTGCGCCGCGCCGGCGCCACGATCGCCCGGCTCTCGGATGCTCATGCCGAGTAAGCGGCTGGTGATCCTCGGCGGTGGCGGGTTCCGCGTGCCGCTCGTCTACGGCGCGCTGCTCGGCACCGACTCCCCGATCGGCGAGGTGGTGCTGTACGACGTCGACCCGGGCCGGCTGAGAACGATCGGCCGGGTGTTGCGGGCCCAGGCCGCCCTGGTCGGCCACGCACCCGGGATCAGTGCCACGACCGACCTGACCGAGGCGCTGACCGGGGCCGACTTCGTGTTCAGCGCGATCCGGGTACACGGGCTGGAAGGGCGCGTGATCGACGAGCGGGTGGCGCTGGGCGAAGGGGTGCTGGGACAGGAGACGGTAGGGGCGGGCGGCATCGCGTACGGGCTTCGGACCGTGCCCGTGGTGCGGGCGATCGCGCGCCGGATCAGCCTGGTGGCGCCCGAGGCGTGGGTCATCAACTTCACCAACCCGGCGGGGCTGGTGACCGAGGCGATGTCGGCCTACCTGGGGGACCGGGTGATCGGCATCTGCGACTCGCCGTCGGCGCTGGCGCGGCGGGTGGTGCGGGCGTTGGGGCTGGCACCGGGGGAAGGGCAGATCTCGTACGCGGGGCTCAACCACCTCGGCTGGCTCACCGGCGTGCGGCAGGGGGAGCAGGACCTGTTGCCGCGCCTGCTCGCCGACGCGGCCCGTCTCGAGTCCTTCGAGGAGGGGCGGCTCTTCGGGGCAGCGCGTCTCCGGCAGCTCGGGGCGGTGCCGAACGAATACTTGCACTACTACTACAACCACGCCGAGCTGGTGCGGGCCTCGCTGGCGGCGCCGGAGACCCGGGGCGAGTTCCTGCTCAAGCAGCAGCGGCAGTGTTACGCCGAGCTGGCCTCGGCGGACGACGGGGACGCGTTCCAGGCGTGGGACGCGGCTCGACGGCAGCGGGATGCGACCTACCTGGCGATGGAGGGGCTGGGCGAGCGGGACGACGCCGAAGGAGGCGGGTACGAGGACGTGGCGCTGGCGCTGATGCTGGCGATCGCCCGGGACTCGCGCCAGGAGCTGATCCTGAACGTGCGTAACCGGGGGACTCTGCCTGAGCTCGACGATGACGCGGTGGTCGAGGTGCCGTGCGCGGTCTCGGCGGCCGGCGCGCGGCCCCTGCCCTCGGCCGGTCTGCCCGCGCACGGCGTCGACCTGGTCAAGCGCATCAAGTCGGCCGACCGCGGCATTCTGACGGCCGCTTCGACGGGCTCTCGGGCCGTCGCCGTGCGGGCGATGGCGGCGCATCCGCTGATCGACTCTGTGCCGGTCGCCCGCCGGCTCATCGCGGAATATCAGGGCCGGCTGCCGGAGCTGGGCTATCTGAGCTGAGCCGGCCCTCGGTCTTACCCGATCCTGCCGGGCCCGGCGGCATCAGCCGCAGCAGCCGCCATTGTTCTGGCTGTCGATGCGGTCGCTGTCCACCGGCACGGTGCTGCTGCACACCCCTGTTTCGGGTAGGTCCAGCTGGACGTCGCGGGCGGCCGTCCAGTCCCCGGCGAGGGCGGCGACGACCGAGCGGGCCTGCTCGTAGCCGGTGGCGAGCAGGAAGGTCGGTGCCCGGCCGTAGGACTTGGCACCGATGGCGTAGTAGCCGGGTTCCGGGTGGGCCAGTTCGTCGGCGCCGTGCGGCGGGACGGTTCCGCAGGAGTGCTCGTTCGGGTCGATCAGCGGCGCGAGGGCACGACCGGCGCCCATGATCGGGTCGAGGTCCAGGCGCAGCTCGGCCGCGATGCTGTGATCGGGCCGGAACCCGGTCGCGGACACGATCCGGTCGACCACCACCGCACGGGTGCCGTCGGAGACCTCGACGCCCCCGCCGGGCTGCGGGGTGAGCGCCGCGACGGAGAAACCGGTGATCAGCTCGACGCGGCCGGCCTCGACGTGCTCGCGCAGCACGGTACCCAGCGCACCGCGGGCTGGCAGCGCGTCGGCGCTGCCGCCACCGAAGGTACGGGCCGGGCTGGTCGCCCGGATCGCCCAGGTGACCTTGGTGCCGGATGCCCGCGTGGCGAGGTCGGCGAGCAGCAGCAGGGTGTTGGCGGCGGAGTAGCCCGCGCCGACCACCAGGACGCGCTTACCGGCGAACCGGTCGCGGTCGGTGCCGAGGACGTCGGGCAGGGCGGGCTCGACGTACGGTGCGGCCTCGGTCTCGCCGTGGGCGGGGATGCCGGAGGCGCCGAGCGGGTTCGGGGTGTCCCAGGTGCCGGAGGCGTCGATGACCGCGCGGGCCGGGATGTCCTCGCCGGTGGCGAGCCGGAGCAGGAACGGGGTGGTGTCGCGGCCGGCGGTGCGGAGCCGGTCGAGGCCGAGCCGGGTCACGGCGACCACGCGGGCGTCGTAGCGCACGCTGGACTTGAGGGCGGCCAGGTCGGCGAGCGGCTGCAGGTAGTCGGCGGCGAGCTGGCCGCCGGTGGGCAGCTTCTCGTCGTCGGGGCGTACCCAGCCGGCGTCAGCCAGCAGTCGGGCCGCAGCGGCGTCGATGGTGTAGCGCCAGGGGGAGAAGACTCGCACATGTGCCCACTTGCGCACCGCCGCGGCCGGGGCGGCGCCGGCTTCCAGGACGGTAAAGGCGATGCCGCGCTCGGCGAGGTGCGCGGCGGCGGCGAGGCCGACCGGGCCGGCCCCGATGACGACGACGGGCAGGTCGTCGAGGGAACTGCTCACGAGATGACTCCTTGATCCCTTGTCTGGCAGGGTGAGTTGAGGCCAACGGTTCAAGCGACCGCGGGTCTGTGCCTCAGCCATGATCGGCACCCTTGTTAGCTTTGACCGATGTCGAACTCGATGGCTGTCGAATCCGACAGTTGCATACGGATTTGATATCTGTCAACCTCGAAGCATGTCGAAACCAGAGACGGTGCTCGCGGACGCGGTGTCGTGCTGCCCTCCGATGGCCACGAGCCGCATCCCGGCGGAGTCCGCCGCCGCGCTGTCGCGGGCGTTCAAGGCGCTCGGTGACCCGATCCGTCTGCAGATGATGTCGATGATCGCCTCGGCCGACGGCGGGGAGATCTGCGTCTGCGATCTCACCCCCGCGTTCGACATTTCCGGGCCGACGATCTCGCACCATCTCAAGGTGCTCCGCGAGGCGGGGCTGGTCGACGCCGAACGCCGCGCCAGCTGGGTCTACTACCGCGCCCGGCCGGCCCTGATGCGCCGGCTGGCCACCCTGCTGGCCGTCGACGAAGCCGTCAGCGCGTAGCCAACGGGGGCATGCGCCGCCGGCGGTGGGCCGAGGCTGATCAGCCGGGTGACGGTGGGCAGTGCGCCGTCGGTGCGGCGGCCTGTCAGGCAAGGTACCTGCGTCAGCAACACAGATGGCCATCAGATGAACAGCCGACCGGAACCCTTGGCTTGACCCGGTACCTGTCCGAGCACCTGGAGAAACCACACCCATGAACACTGTTGCGATCTGGCGGCGTCTGCTCGCCGAGTTCGTCGGCACCGCGCTGCTGGTGGCCGCCGTCGTCGGCTCCGGCGTCATGGCGACCACCCTGTCGCCCGACGACGTCGGTCTGCAATTGCTGCAAAACTCGGTCGCCGCGGCGTTCGCACTCGGCGCGCTGATTCTCACCTTCGGGCCGGTTTCCGGGGCGCACTTCAACCCGGTCGTCTCGGCTGCGGACTGGTTCCTCGGCCGCCGCGCCGGGACCGGGCTGACCGCCGGGCAGTTGGGTGGGTACGCCGTCGCTCAGACCCTGGGCGCGATCGCCGGGTCCGTTCTCGCGAACCTCATGTTCGACCTGGCCGCCGTCGAATTCTCGAGCAAGGACCGGGCCGCCGCACATCTGTGGCTGGGCGAGGTGGTTGCCACCGCCGGTCTGGTCCTGCTGATCTTCGCCCTTGCGCGGTCCGGCCGGTCCGCGGTCGCACCGGCCGCGGTCGGCGCCTACATCGGCGCGGCGTATTGGTTCACCAGCAGCACCAGCTTCGCGAACCCCGCTGTGACCATCGGCCGTGCGTTCACCGACACCTTCGCCGGGATCGCTCCGGCTTCCGTGCCCGGCTTCGTCGTCGCCCAGATCATCGGTCTCGCGCTCGGAGTCGGGCTGCTGCTGGCGCTCTATCCGAACGTCGGCGAGCCAGCCGACCCGGTCGTCGTCGCTCATGACGGCACGACCGGTCAGCAGCCGCCCACCGCCGATGACCGACCCACTGACCGGAACAACTTCACGCCGCGCGGGCACCTCAGCGCGCTGATCAGAGCAAGCC
>DASRYP010000428.1:0-4725 GCA_035687165.1 Actinoplanes sp.
CACCTGGGCTGGCGCACCATCGGTGCGGCCCGGCCGAACGACGGTCATCGCGCGGTCGCCGAGCTGCAACGTGGCGGGGTGGTCGACGGGATCATCACGCAGAACGTCGACGGGTTGCACCAGTCGGCCGGCGCGAGCGGCGTGGTCGAGCTGCACGGCAACCTGGCCCGCATCGTCTGCCTCGACTGCGGTGACCGGATCCCGCGTGCGGTCCTGGCGTCCCGCCTCGACGACGCCAATCCGGCCTTCGGTGCCAGTGCGGTCGCGATCAACGCCGACGGTGACGCCGAGCTGGACGACACCGATCTTGACGGTTTCACGCTCGTCGATTGCCTGAGCTGCGGCGGCATGCTCAAGCCGGATGTCGTCTACTTCGGAGAGACCGTGCCGCCGGAGCGGGTGTCGCGGAGCTTCGAACTTGTCGGCACCGCCCGTACGCTGCTGGTTCTCGGGTCTTCCCTGACTGTCATGTCGGGGCGGCGGTTCGTGTTGCGGGCGGCGAAGGACGGCATTCGGGTCGCGATCGTCAACCGGGGCGTCACGCGCGGCGAGCCGTATGCGGGACTCCACATCGATGCCCCCTTGGGCATTGTTCTGCCCCATCTGGCAGGGCAAGGTAAAGCTGAGGCGGGACAACGCAAAAGCTGAGGCCGGCTGGGCGACAGTGGGGCTTGGCGACAGTGGGGCTGGGCGACAGTGCAGTGGGGCTTGGCGACAGTGGGGGATGGGCCAGCCAGAACCGAGTTGTCCACACCGATCCGCATTTAGGTAGTCATCGATGGATGAGGCAGCCGGCTGTAATCGCACTGAAACCTAAATAATCGATGGGCACCGTTGACGTGACCGGCCTCACTGGCGTTAACTGCCGGAACCGCTTCCGAAACCGGTTCCGAAATCCGGCCGCAATGAAGCGGTGACACGTCAGGAGAACCAGTGCCAATCACCATCGCTGATGTGGCGGCCCGGGCCAAGGTCAGCAAGACGACCGTGTCCCGAGTGCTCAACGGCAAGGGTGAGCTGGACGAATCGACCGCCGCCCGGGTCCGCGCGGTAATCGACGAGCTGGGCTACGTGCCCAGTTCCCGCGCCGTCGGGCTGGCCCGCGGGCGTACCCGGGTCGTCGGCATGCTGGTGCCCTCGCTCACCTGGCCGTGGATCGGTGAGGTGATCCAGGGCGCGGTCGACGTGCTCGAGACCGAGCGGTACGGCCTGCTGCTCTTCACCTGCAATCGTGGCGAGGAGTCGATGCGCCAGTTCGGCGCCCAGGTCTCCGCCAAGTCGTTCGACGGCCTGCTGGTCATCGAGCCCGAGGGCACCCTCGACTACATCGCCACGCTGCACCGCCGCGGACTGCCGGTCGTGCTCATCGACGACCGCGACCAGACCTCGGGCGAGATCCCCAGCGTCGGCACCACCAACCACGACGGCGCCGGCTCGGCCGCCCGCCACCTGCTCGAGATCGGCCGGACCCGCCCGCTGGTGATCTCCGGACCCGAGCGGTTCGGTTGCACCCAGCAGCGTCAGGCCGGTTTCGCGTCGGTCTTCGCCGAGGCCGGGCACCCGATCAGCGCCGACCGGCTGCGCCCGGGCGATTTCACCAAGGCCTGTGGCGCGGCCGGGGTGCGGGACGCGATCGAGTCGGGCGTGGAGTTCGACGCCGTCTTCGCCCACAACGACCTCGCCGCCATCGGCGCGATGCAGGCGCTGCGCGAGGCCGGCCGCCGTGTCCCCGAGGAGGTGGCGGTCGTGGGCTTCGACGACATCCCGACTGCGGCGCACACCCAGCCGCCGCTGACCACCGTGCACCAACCCCTGCGCGAGATGGGTGAGGCCGCGGCTCGCACGCTGCTCGCCCACTTCGAGGGCACACCCCTGCCCAACCGCCCGACCGTCATCCCCACCTCCTTCACCACCCGTCCGTCCACTGTGGTCTGACCGAACAACGAAACGTACGGGGTCGGCACACGCCGGCGCCGCGATAGCGCACGCCCCTCTCACCCCGATTCCGTCACATTCGAGGAGATTTTGCGATGCAGAGAAGGAAACTGTTCGCGGTCGCCCTGGCGGGTGCGCTCGCCACGGGCGGTCTGACCGCGTGCGGCGAGTCGCCGAACGCCGACAACGCGAACAACGCGAGCAAGGCCGTGGACTTCCTCAAGATCGGTATGCCGAACGGCACGCAGACCGAGAACCACAACCCGTTCGCCGGCACCTCCTCGGCCAACGCGCTCGGTTACAGGTGGATGATCTACGAGCCGCTGACCCAGTGGAACCCGGTCAAACCGGCCGATCCCGTCGTCCCGTGGCTGGCCAGCGGGGTCAAGTGGGCCGACGACTACAAGTCGGCCGAGGTCACCGTGCGCGACGGCGCCACCTGGTCGGACGGCCAGAAGCTCACCGCCGACGACGTCGCCTACACCTTCGGCCTGCTCAAGGCCAACGAGGCGCTCAACCAGTACGCCATTCCGTACGACCAGATCTCGGTCGCCGGGAACGTGGTCAAGGTGACCTTCACGTCGCCGCAGTTCGTCAACCAGAACAAGATCATGGCGCAGACCCCGATCGTGCCGAAGCACGTCTGGTCGGCGATCAAGGACCCCGCCACCGACACCAACAAGACCCCGGTCGGCAGCGGCCCGTACACGCTGAAGTCCTTCACCCAGGCCGGTGTCGTGCTGTCGGTCCGCGAGTCGGGCTACTGGGGCGAGGTGCCGAAGGTCAAGGAGTTGCGGTACACGTCGTACTCCGGCAACGACACCCAGTCGACGGCGCTGGCCAACGGCGAGTCGGAGTGGAGCTTCGTCTTCATCCCGAACGCGCAGCAGACCTTCGTGGCCAAGGACCCGGCGCACCACAAGCTGTGGGCTCCCGGCGTGCTCGGCATCCACGGCCTCTACATCAACACCACGATCAAGCCGTTCGACGACGTGAAGCTGCGCCAGGCGATGAACATGGTGATCAACCGGACGGACGTCTTCAACCAGGCTGAGGCGGCCTACTTCCACCCGGAGATCAAGAGCGTGACCGGCCTGCCGCCGGGCGCCGGTGACGCGTTCATCGCCCCGGAGTACAAGGGCAAGGAGTTCACGAACGACATCGCGGGCGCCAAGGCTCTGCTGCAGGGCGCGGGCTACAAGCTCAACGGCAAGACGCTGACCGACCCGAGCGGCAAACCCGTGAAGATCAAGCTCAGCGACCCGGCACCGTGGTCGGATTACCAGACCACGCTCGAGATCATCAAGAGTAACTTCGCCGAGATCGGCATCCAGGCGACGGTCGAGAAGCCGAACCAGGACACCTGGGACGCCAACATCCAGAAGGGCGACTTCGAGGCCTCCATGCGGTGGACGAACGGCGGCGCCACGCCGTACGACATCTACCAGACCGCGATGGACGGCGATCTGCTCAAGCCGATCGGCACCGCCGCTCAGCAGGGCAACTTCGGCCGGTTCAAGAGCCCGGAGGCGACCGCCGCGCTGAAGGCGTACGCGAACGCCACCAGCGACGCGGACCGCACCACGGCGATGAACAAGATTCAGAAGGTGTTCGTGGAGCAGGCCCCGATGTTCCCGGTCGGCGCGGACAACGTCGGCGCCGCCTACAGCGACAAGAACTGGACGGGGTGGCCGACCGACGCCGACCCGTACTCCGGCGCGCAGCCGACCCAGCCCTACGTGTCGCTGATCATCGGCAAGCTCAAGCCCGCCAACTCCTGATCGTGGCCGCCGCTCCCGCCCGTGCCGCCGGGCGGGAGCGGCACCCGCGGTACCGAATGCCCCGGAGGCACAGCTATGACTCAGGACGCCAAGCCGCCGGGCGAGGTGGTGCTTGAGGCGATCGGCCTGACCAAGCATTTCCCCGTACGCCGGCAGTTGCGCCACCTGTTCTCCAAGGAACATCTCGCGGTGCACGCCGTCGACGACGTGCATCTCACGCTGCGCCGCGGCGAGGTGGTCGCGCTCGTGGGCGAGTCCGGCTCCGGCAAGTCCACCGTGGCTCGGGTGCTCGCGCAGCTCCACCCCCGCACCGGCGGCGACATCCGGCTCCACGGCGTGCCGACCTTCGTCAAGGGCGGCGGCGCGTTCCGGCGGTACGCCGCCCGGGTCCAGATGATCTTCCAGGACCCGTTCGCGTCGCTGAACCCGGTGCACACCATCCGCTACCACCTCACCCGGGCCCTCAAGATCCACGGGAACGCCGGCTCGACCCGCGAGGATCTCGACGCGGCCCTGACCGACCTGCTCACCCGGGTCAGCCTCACCCCGCCCGAGCGCTATCTGGACAAGTTCCCGCACGAGCTCTCCGGCGGCCAGCGCCAGCGCGTCGCGATCGCCCGCGCGCTCGGCGCCCGGCCCGAGGCGCTGCTCGCCGACGAGCCCGTCTCCATGCTGGACGTCTCGATCCGCCTCGGCGTGCTCAACCTGCTGCGCGACCTGAAGGAACGCCTCGACCTGGCGATCCTCTACATCACCCACGACATCGCCTCGGCCCGCTACTTCGCCGACCGGACGCTGGTGATGTATGCCGGCCGGATGGTCGAGGGCGGCGACAGCGAGACCGTCACCCAGACGCCGGCCCACCCGTACACCCGGCTCCTGATCGACTCGGCGCCCGACCCGGATCGGCTCACCGGCGACGTCGACCCGCTCGACGAGGATCGCGGCAACGGCGAACCGCCCAGCCTGATCACCCCGCCGACCGGCTGCCGCTTCCACCCGCGCTGTC
>DASRYP010000429.1:0-6122 GCA_035687165.1 Actinoplanes sp.
AGGACGCGGACGCCTACCGCCTCTCGGTGGAGCAGGTGGCCGACCGGGCCGAGCAAGCCTGGCAGGACGGCGCGTCCGAGATCTGCATGCAGGGCGGCATCGATCCCAAGATGCCCGTGACGGCGTACGCCGATCTGGTCCGGGCCGTGAAACAGCGGGTGCCCGGCATGCACGTCCACGCGTACTCGCCGATGGAGATCGTC
This sequence comes from Actinoplanes sp., assembly GCA_035687165.1. Lineage (GTDB taxonomy): Bacteria > Actinomycetota > Actinomycetes > Mycobacteriales > Micromonosporaceae > Actinoplanes. The sequence continues at coordinate 204 of DASRYP010000429.1, forward strand.
ACCGCGGCGGCGAAGGCGGGTGTCCCCGTGCGCGAGTGGCTGGCCGAGCTCAAGGAGGCCGGCCTCGGCACCATCCCGGGCACCGCGGCCGAGATCCTCGACGACGACGTGCGCTGGGTGCTGACCAAGGGCAAGCTCCCGGCCAGCGCCTGGGTCGACGTGGTCACCACCGCGCACCAGCTCGGCATCCGATCCAGCTCGACCATGATGTACGGGCATGTCGACCACCCTCGACAGTGGTTGGGCCACTTCCGGGTGCTGGCCGGCATCCAGGACGTGACCGGCGGCTTCACCGAGTTCGTCGGCCTGCCGTTCATCCACACCAACGCGCCGATCTATCTGGCCGGCATCGCACGTTCCGGCCCGAGCTGGCGGGAGAACCGGGTCGTCCACGCGATGGCGCGCGTCCTGCTGCACGGCCGGATCGACAACATTCAATGCTCGTGGGTGAAACTCGGCGACGAGGGTACGCGAGTGATGCTCAACGGGGGCTGCAACGACCTCGGTGGCACCCTGATGGAGGAAACGATCTCCCGAATGGCGGGTTCCGAGCACGGCTCAGCCCGTACGGTCGCCGAGCTGAAGGAGCTCGCGGCGGCGGCCGGACGCCCGGCCGTGGAGCGGACCACGACTTACGGTCGACGCTAGGCGTCAAATCGGGTTAAATTGGACGCGTATGTGCCGGACCGCGTTACCTTCCGGTGCTCCGGACAGATAGGGCAGGAACGGGGCCGCGACGCGCCGAGGCGTGTCGCGGAAACAGGCCTATTTATCAGGTTCGGCTTGACGACGCACGTCTTACACGCGTGTAATTTCGGTGGGGTTGTGGGCTGCGACGCTCCGAAATGGGTGTCCGGTCCGCAAAAAACACGCCGCGTGCGTGGGGGGTCAGTGCCGGCATCGCTGCCGGCGCGGAAATTGGGAGGCACGCCGATGGAAGCGCAGGTTGAAGGGGTCGACCTGCTCGGGGACGCGCCCGAGTGGCAGGAGCGGGCGCTGTGTTCGCAGACCGATCCGGAAGCTTTCTTCCCGGAAAAAGGGGGGTCCACCCGGGAGGCAAAGAGGATCTGCGGTCGCTGTGAGGTCAAGGCCGAGTGTCTCGAATACGCACTGGGCCACGACGAGCGCTTCGGCATCTGGGGTGGACTGTCCGAGCGCGAACGCCGCAAGCTCAAACGCCGCGTAGCTTGATCAGGCTCAGTTCTTGATCAGGCTCAGCGTTCTTGATCAGGCTCAGCGCTGGAGCTTGGCCGGCACCTAGCTAGGTCAGCTCGTCAGGATCCACGCCGAGCAGGTTGGCGACCTGCTCGATGATCACATCGTGGACGAGGTCGGCGAGGTCCTCGCGGTCCATCGCCCGGAATTCCAGTGGCCGGCGGTAGAGCACGATCCGTGGGGGGAGCTCCTGCCGGCCGGGGCGGCCGGGCAGCAGCCGGGCCAGTGGCACTTCGCCGTCCTCGAGCACGTCGGAGTCGTAGACGTTGAGGTCGGGCGGCACGTCCTCAACGGCGAACTCGACGCCGGCCAGCTCTTTGGCATAGCGCCGCTCAAGGTTCTCGACCGTGTCGAGCACCAGGTCGTCGAAGATCTCGGCCTTGGTGCGGGCCAGGGGGACGGTCGCGGGAACGAGCCGGCCGCGCAGCCCCCGGCCGTGCCGGTCTCGGCGCGTGGGGTGCCCCGGGCCGGCCTTGCGCGCCGCCCGGGACGGATCGCTGCGGCGGCGTTCGGGAACGGTGGTCACTCCGCAACTCTAGTCCTACGACGGTGTGACCCGGAGCATGACCTCGGTCTGCCGCGGTGATTCGCCCCTTCGGGTCCGAACAGCGGTAATTCGTCCCTTCGAGTGCCGCGTGTCGGGCAACCATGACCGAATCGTGATGCATCGCGGGTCGGCGTGTCGCGAGGTTTCGGCGCCCACCCGGGCCGCCGGAGCGATAACGTGCCGCCGTGAGGTCACCACGGCGCTGCTCCCGCAACGGCTGTCCCCGACAGGCGGTCGCCACGTTGACCTATGTCTACAGCGATTCCACGGCCGTCGTCGGCCCGTTGGCCGCCTTCGCCGAGCCGCACACTTACGACCTGTGCGAGCCGCACGCCCGCAGCCTGACCGCCCCCCGGGGCTGGGAACTCGTCCGGCACGACGGTGATTTCGCCCCGCCGCCGCCCACCACCGACGACCTGGTCGCGCTGGCTGAGGCCGTCCGGGAGGCGGCCCGCCCGACGGCGCCGCCCCCGCGCGGCGACGAGCAGGACCACCTGCCCGGCCATCAGACCGGCCGCCGCGGTCACCTGCGCGTCATCCCGCCGTCGCATTAGTCCGGGTTCAGGACGCGGAACCCCTCAGGACGCGGAACCCCTCAGGACGGAAGCTCCCAGAATGGAAGCCTAGGGCAGGGCGACCAGCGTGTAGCGTTTCTTGAGCCACGGGATCAGCTTCCGGTACGCCGCGATCGTGTCCGGCTGCGCATAGTCGTGTGACAGCACGATCGCGCCCGGACGGCAGTGCCGCTCGATCTGGGAGATCACCCTGGCCTGGTGTGTCGAGGAGTTCTCGCCCTTGCGGTGCTCCCAGTCGCGCGGGTCGACCTTCCAGTAGATCGAGGTCATGCCCAGTTCCGTCGCCGTATCGACCAGCCGGGGCGTGAAGTTGCCGCCGGGCGCGCGAAAGTATTTGATCTTCGCGTCGGGCGCGGCCTGGAGGATCGCGGCGTTGGTCCGCTCCAGGTCCGAGCGGATCTTGGCGGCCGGGTCCTTACCGAGTTTCAGGCTGTGGTTCCAGGTGTGGTTGCAGAGCGTGTGACCGCCGGCCACGATCTGTCGCACCAGTTCGGGGTGCCGCTTCGCATTGCTCCCGACCAGGCAGAAGGTCGCCCGCACGTGGTGCTTGGCCAGGAGCTTGAGCAGCTTCGGGGTCTCGGCCGGGTCGGGTCCGTCGTCGAAGGTGAGGGCGACGCCCTTGTTCCCGGTGAGCATGTGACTGCCCGCCGGGCCGCCGAAGCGCGGGTTGCTGACCGTGCGGGCTGCCGGTTTCTTCGTCGGATCCGGCTTCGGCTTCGCGGTCTTGGCCGGCGCCGGCTTCGAGACGGCGGGAAAAGCGGTCAGCAGGCCCGTGGCATCCGGGGCTGGTTCCGCCGACGCGCGCCCGGTCACACCTACGGCGAACAGCACCACGCCGAGCAGGACCGCCTTTCTGGCGCGCGACATCTGCATCAAAGCCTCCCGGGACCCACCGGCTGCCGACATTGCCGTGTGGAAGGCCCCGATGGCCACTTCCCGGCGCGATTCGGCACGGACGGAGGAGGCGTCAACCGGCCGATCATCGCCGGTTTTGTCCAAATTGATCACTCGGTGGGCGGTGCGGAACGCCCGGCGATCCAGGGCTTTCAGGGCGGACAGCAGCCCGGCGATGGCGGGGGTGAGCCGCTGGCGAACAGAGGTCAGGAAGCGTAGGAACTGATCTCGCACTCTTGTCCTCGATGGTCGGCAACACGGTCGCGTGCTGGCGACAGCGAACCGCCGCCGTCTTCATTGATACGTGACGGCGGCGGTGCGCGGATCAACGGGTGGCCGGGATGAACGGCTCAGCGAGGTCTGTTCAGGAGAGTTCGGCCAGCTCACGCTCGGTGAGAAGGCGGGATCGGATGAGGAATCGAAATCCTTCGGGCGCTTCCAAGGAGAAGCCGGCTCCGCGCCCGGGGACCACGTCCACGGTGAGGTGGGTGTGCTTCCAGAGTTCGAACTGCGACGATGACATCCAGAACGTGATCGGCTCGTCGATCCCGTCGATCTTCAGGGACTCGAGCAGGACGTCCGACTGGCCGGTGCGGAACTCACCCTCCAGATAGCACATTGGCGAGCTGCCGTCGCAGCACCCACCGGACTGGTGGAACATCAACGGACCGTGTTGCCCCCGTAACTGCCGCATGAGATCGGCAGCCGCGGGGGTCACGTCGACACGGCTCGCCATGGCCTAGAAGAAGCCCATTGCCTTGGGGCTGTACGACACCAGCAGGTTCTTGGTCTGCTGGTAGTGGTCCAGCATCATCTTGTGGTTCTCGCGGCCGATGCCGGACTGCTTGTAGCCACCGAACGCGGCGTGCGCCGGGTAGAGGTGGTAGGCGTTCGTCCAGACCCGACCGGCCTTGATCGCCCGACCGGCCCGGTAGGCGGTGTTGATGTCCCGAGTCCACACGCCCGCGCCCAGGCCGTAAGGCGTGTCGTTCGCGATCTTGATGGCGTCCGCGTAGTCGGCGAACGCGGTCACCGAGACGACCGGCCCGAAGATCTCCTCCTGGAAGATCCGCATGGCGTTGTTGCCCTCGAAGATCGTCGGCTGCACGTAGTAGCCGCCGGCCAGGTCACCCGAAAGCTCCGCCCGGCCGCCGCCGATGAGCACCTTGGCGCCCTCCTGCCGGCCGATGTCCAGGTACGACAAGATCTTCTCGAGCTGGTCGTTGGAGGACTGCGCGCCGACCTGGGTGTCGGTGTCCAGCGGGTTGCCCTGCTTGAGGTTCTCGACCCGTTTCACCCCGGCGGCCAGGAAGTCGGAGTAGATGCTCTGCTGGATCAGCGCCCGCGACGGGCTGGTGCAGACCTCGCCCTGATTGAGCGCGAACATCGCGAACCCCTCGAGCGACTTGTCGTAGAAGTCGTCGTCGGCCCGGGATACGTCCTCGAAGAAGATGTTCGGGCTCTTGCCGCCCAGCTCGAGGGTGACCGGGATGAGGTTCTCCGAGGCGTACTGCATGATCAGCCGGCCGGTGGTGGTCTCACCGGTGAAGGCGACCTTGGCGACGCGGTTGGAGGAGGCGAGCGGCTTGCCGGCCTCGACGCCGAACCCGTTGACGATGTTGAGGACGCCCGGCGGGATCAGGTCGGCGACGAGCGACATCCAGTAATGGATCGAGGCGGGGGTCTGCTCGGCCGGCTTGAGCACGACCGCGTTGCCGGCGGCCAGCGCGGGAGCCAGCTTCCAGACCGCCATCAGGATCGGGAAGTTCCACGGGATGATCTGGGCGACGACGCCCAACGGCTCGTGGAAGTGGTAGGCGACGGTGTCGTCGTCGATCTCGCCCGCGGTGCCCTCCTGGGCCCGGATGGCGCCCGCGAAGTAGCGGAAGTGGTCGATCGCCAGCGGAATGTCGGCGGCGAGCGTCTCGCGTACCGGCTTGCCGTTCTCCCAGGACTCGGCGACGGCGAGCTTCTCGAGGTTCTGCTCCATCCGGTCGGCGATCTTGTTGAGGATGTTCGCCCGCTCGGTGGTCGAGGTGCGGCCCCACGCGTCGACGGCGCCGTGCGCGGCGTCCAGCGCCTTCTCAACGTCCTCGGCGGTGCCCCGGGCGACCTCGCAGAAGTCCTGGCCGGTGACCGGGCTGGGATTGGCGAAATACTGGCCCTTCGCCGGTGGCACGTATTCGCCGCCGATGAAGTGGTCGTAGCGGGATTCGTAGTTGACGACGGCGCCTTCGGTCCCGGGCGGGGAATATACGGTCATAGCGGCCTCCGTACCTCTGGTGTACGGCCGACGTTAGTTACGCGGACGTTGCACAGACGTTGCAACGCCGTATTCGGCCCGCAGCTCCTGGACGCGGACCAGGGCAAGCGGGCGTGCCGGGGCATTCGGGGGCAGTAACCGGGCGTACGCCTCCCAGATCTCCAGGTCGTCGGCGCCCCACGGCGAGTGCAGCCAGGTGTGCAGCAGGGTGCGGTCCCGGGCGGCCAGCAGCGCCGAACGCAACCGGTCGTCGACGAGCCGGCGCAGACGTGCCACTCCCGGAGCGTCCGAGCCAGGCAGGAGCGGCCCCGCGTACGCCTCGAGCGCCTCCGCCGGTCGGCCGAGATCGACCAGCCGGCCGACCGTGCGGAAGTCGGCGGTCACCTCGGCGCGCAACCGGTAGGGCCGCGACTCCATCAGCTCGG
>DASRYP010000430.1:0-8675 GCA_035687165.1 Actinoplanes sp.
GAGACCACCACCGCGGCCCACGTCGCGGCGGTGCTGGGCGCCTTCGGGGTCGTTGTGGCCGCGCCGGCCGACTGCGGGGCCCAGCCTCTCGCGCGGACCAGCGACTATCTGACCCATCCGGTGTTTCGCACCCATCACTCCGAGACGAGCATGCTGCGTTACCTGCGCAAGCTCGCCGACCGGGACTACGCGCTGGATCGCGGCATGATCCCGCTGGGTTCCTGCACGATGAAGCTGAACGCGACCACCGAGATGGAGCCGGTCACCTGGCCGGAGTTCGCCGACATCCACCCGTACGCCCCGGCCGCCAACGCCGCGGGTTACGAGGAACTGGTGTCGACGCTGGAGGGGTGGCTGGCCGAGATCACCGGGTACGACGCGGTGAGCGTGCAGCCGAACGCGGGCTCGCAGGGGGAGCTGGCCGGTCTGCTGGCGATCCGCGGCTATCACCGTTCCCGCGACGAGGCGCATCGTGACGTGTGTCTGATCCCGTCGAGCGCGCACGGCACGAATGCGGCGAGCGCGGTCATGGCCGGCATGCGGGTCGTCGTGGTGGCCTGCGACGAGGCGGGCAACGTGGACCTGGACGACCTGCATGCCAAGATCGACAAGCACGCCGCGAACCTGGCGGCGATCATGGTGACGTACCCGTCGACGCATGGTGTCTACGAGAAGTCGATCGCCGATCTGTGCGCGGCGGTGCACGAGGCCGGCGGTCAGGTCTACGTGGACGGCGCGAACCTGAACGCGTTGGTCGGTTTCGCCCGGCCGGGCAAGTTCGGCGCGGACGTGTCGCACCTGAACCTGCACAAGACGTTCTGCATCCCGCACGGTGGCGGCGGTCCGGGGGTGGGCCCGGTCGCGGTGCGGGCGCACCTGGCGGATTTCCTGCCCGGCGACCCCCTGTCGTCCGGCGATCACCACGCGGTCTCGGCGGCGGCGCACGGCTCGGCCGGGATCCTGCCGATCTCGTGGGCGTACCTGCGGATGATGGGCCCGGACGGGCTGGCCGCGGCGACCGGGACGGCGGTGCTGACGGCGAACTACGTGGCCGCGCGGCTGCGGGAGTACTTCCCGGTCCTGTACGCCGGCAACAACGGCCTGGTGGCGCACGAGTGCATCCTCGATCTGCGGCCGATCACGAAGGCGACCGGTGTCACGGTCGACGACGTCGCGAAGCGGCTGATCGACTACGGGTTCCACGCGCCGACGATGTCGTTCCCGGTGGCCGGCACGCTGATGGTGGAGCCGACCGAGAGCGAGGATCTGACGGAGCTCGACCGGTTCGTCCACGCGATGATCGCCATCAAGGGCGAGATCGACCAGGTCGCGGCGGGGGTGTGGCCGAAGGGCGACAATCCGCTGGCCAACGCGCCGCACACGGCGTCGGCGGTGACGGCTGACGAGTGGGAGCACGCTTACCCGCGGTCGGTGGCGGGCTTCCCGGCGGGGGTGGACCGGACGGCGAAGTACTGGCCGCCGGTCCGGCGCATCGACGGCGCCTACGGCGATCGGAACCTGGTCTGCTCGTGCCCTTCGCCCGAGGCGTTCGAGGACTGATTTCTGGCGCGGGGGCCGGACCGGCCCCCGCCTGCCGCCCCTTCCCGTTCCGCCCCCGAGCTGGTTACGCTCGGTATCGGGATCGTTCGGATGCGTTGTCGGCTTTCAGCGACTTTCCAGTCAGGCGGCAAGGCAGTGTCGGGCGGGCCCGCGGTGGGGTTCGATCATCGTGCCGTCGGGCAGGATCTCGCCGGTGTCCTCGAAGACGATGACACCGTTGCAGAGGAGGCTCCAGCCTTGTTCGCGGCAGGTCGCGACGGTGCGTGCGGCCTCACGATCGACGGCTTCGGCATTGGGACAGGGGTTCGTGTGCTGGCACATCGGTGTTTCTCCGGTCGGGGGGCTGTGTGATGACTCACAACGACGGTGACGGACGCTACCTCAGATCGAACGAGCATGGATCGGACGGGTGACGGTGTCCCCATTGACAGAATCCTCGGTTCCGATGGTCCACGGAAGCCGGTCGTTCGGCCACTTCCCGACACCTCCTTCCGCGTCGCCGCCGGGCGCTCCGGCGTCCTGCCAGGGCCGTCACCGTGCGTCAACTTCGTTGGCCTGGCACCGATCCGACGGTGGTGACCCCGCTGAGCTTGTCTCCGATTTCCTCGCGGACAACGGACTGCGCGTGCGAAACATTGGCCGAACGGCCCCCCAGGTTCATCCGACCGGCCCTGGATCGGTCTGCGGAGCGGCACTGTACGTGTCGGCCGACGCCGCTTGCGTGATCGCCGGCGGCGTCGTTGCCGCCCCGACCCCGGTCCCGTCGATCCCCGATGTCTATGCGGTCGTCCACGACCATGTCGCACCCGATGAGTTCCCCGTTTCCCCTGCTCCTACTCCACCCGCCGGGATCCGCGCCGCCTCGGTGGGGGAGCAGTCGTGGGGGGAGTGGTCGCTGGGGGCGTGGACGCCGAGTTGGTCCCCGGCCCGGCACGCGGCGGCCGTCCAAGCCGTACGCGAGGCGATCGGGCGCGGTGACGTCTATCAGGTGAACGTCGTCGGGCACACCAGCGCGCCGTACGAGGGCGATCCCACCGCCGCCCTGGGCCGGGTGGCCGCCCTGCCCGGTGCGCGTTACGGCGGCGTTCTGGCGGGCGCCGGCTGGGCCCTCGCCACCGCGTCACCCGAGACGCTCGTAGAGGTGCGCGACGGCCGCGTGCTGACCCGGCCGATCAAGGGCACCCGCCCGGCCACCGCCGAGGGCCGCCGGGAACTGCTCGCGTCGGCCAAGGAGCGGGCCGAACACGTGATGATCGTCGACCTGTCGCGCAACGACCTCTCCCGGCTGCCCGGTGTCGGCCCGGTCGAGGTCGAGGGGCTTTTCGCCGTACGCCGGTGGTCCGGTCTGTGGCAGGCCGAGTCGGTGGTGTCGGCGCCGATCGTGGGCGACCTGGACCTGGCTACGCTGCTGCGCGCGCTGTTGCCGGGCGGCTCGGTCACCGGCGCCCCGAAGATCGCCGCCCTCGCGCGGATCGCCGAGCTCGAGCCGGTGGGTCGCGGCGTGAGCATGGCCGCGGTCGGCTGGGTCGGCCCCGACCACCTCGACCTGGGCCTGACCATCCGGACCGTCGCGGTGGACGGTTCGCGCGTGCACGGCTGGGCCGGCGGCGGCATCGTCTGGGACAGCGACCCGCGGGCCGAGGTCGCCGAGGCCGCCGCCAAACTCGCCCCGATCAAGGCCGCCCTGGCCGGTCACTGAATCCGGCCGTCGTTCGCGGCCTTATTCGGTCGCTTTCGCCTGAACAGGCACGATAGGGGCCCTTCGCGCGGGGCGGGCGACCTGGGCCATCCCGGCCGCTGCCCCACGCCGGTCACCGAACGGCCCGGCCGGCTCGTCTATCCCCTTGAGGGGCCGCGGACAAGGGGCTGCGGAAAGGGGTTCGCCTGTGACCGAAGACCTGCGTGCTCTGCTGCGCGCCGAGCTGAACGACGAGCGGCCGCCGCCGCTGGGTGATGTCGTCGGCGCCGCGCTGCGTGCGGGGCTGCGGATCCGGCGCCGCCGCCGCTCGGCTGCGGCGGCCGTCGCGGCCTTCGGCGTGGTGGCGTTCCTGCTCGCCGGTGGTCTCGCGGTCCGCTCCGAGCCGCGGCCCGGCGGGTTCGTCGCCGAGAACGCCGACGAGATCCAGGTTCCGGTCCCGGCCCGCTCGGAAGCGGTGCCGGGCCGGGCGGCGCAGAAGGCGCCGGTGTCTCCCGGATCTGTGCCGTTCCGCTCATCCGCCTCCACCGCGGTCGCGCCGGAGCGTACGTTGGCGATCCACAGCGGCACGCACGTTGCCACGGGACCGCGGAAGAAAGCGACAACAGGGGCCATGCTTCGCCTATTGACCCAGCTCCTACCGGCCGGGCAGACCAGTGCCGCCGCCGTCGCGGACGGTGGTGACCTGCACGTCCAGCTCTATCTCGACCGCGGCGCCGGACCGGGCATGGTGCGGCTGTCCCTCGCCCAGGCCGCCACCGAGGGGCCTCGCCCCGCGCGCGGCGGCACGGCCCGGGTGACGATCAGTCACCCGGCGGGCGACTGTGTGCGGGACACGGTGGTCGTCTCCCGCTGGCCCGACGGCACCACCGTGCGGGCCGACGTCGCCTCCTGCCTCGTCCGGGACGGCCGAACCACCCCGTCGGGGCGGACGCCGATCACCGTCGGCGAGGCCGTCAAGCTGACCAGCGACCCGCGGTGGGCCCTGACGATGGACGCGTCGCTGGTCGACGCCGGCGCCGAAGAGTTCGGCCGGGTGCCGGTGTTCACCGCATGACCGACGAGGAGCAGTTCGCCGAGTTCGCCACCGCCCACGCCGAACGCCTGCGCACGACCGCGTTCATGCTGTGCCGCGACTGGCACCTGGCACAGGACCTGACCCAGAACGCGCTCACCAAACTGTTTCTGAGCTGGCGGCGGGCCGTGCAGTCGGACAACCTGGTGGCGTACACACAAAAGATCTTGCTCCGGGTCTTCCTCGATCATCGGCGGCTGCGTTCGTCCACCGAGTCGACGATCGCCGTGCTGCCCGAGCCGGCCTACCGGGAGAGCCCCGAGCTGCGCCTGACCATGCTCGAGGCCCTGGCCCGGCTGCCTGCGCGGGACCGGGCGATAGTGGTTCTGCGGTACTTCGAGGACTACAGCGTCGATCGGGTGGCCGACGTGCTCGAGCTGCCGGTCAGTGTCGTCAAGAGCCAGACCCGCCGCTCGCTGGCCAAGCTGCGCGAACTGCTCGCCGAGGAGCAGCTCGCGCTGTTCGCCTGAGCAGTGCCGACCTGAGCAGTGCCGCCTGATTCGCGGCCCGGTCGACGGGTGGCGGCGACCGCCTGGATAGCCTTCGAGGCATGACTGTGCGGCCCATCAGGATCTTCGGCGACCCGGTTCTGCGCACCGAGGCCGACCCGATCACCTCGTTCGACGCCGAGCTGCGTGCCCTCGTCGACGACCTGGAGGACACCGTCCGCGAGCCCGGCCGGGCCGGTGTCGCGGCTCCCCAGATCGGCGTGAGCTTGCGGGTCTTCTCCTACAACGTCGACGGCACGATCGGCCACCTGGTCAACCCGACGTTGTCCGACTTCGAGGGCGAACAGGACGACGAGGAGGGCTGCCTGTCGATCCCCGGCCTCTACTTCCCGACCAAGCGGGCGATGTCGGTGACCGCGACCGGCTTCGACCGCGACGGCGACCCGCTGGTCATCCACGGCACCGGCTTGCTGGCCCGCGCCCTGCAGCACGAGACCGACCACCTCGACGGCATCCTCTACATCGACACCCTGACCGGCGACGTCCGCCGTCAGGCCCTGCGCGAGCTGCGCCGGGTCCGCCCGGTTCCGCCCGGCAGCGGCAGCGCCTGAGGCGGGCCCTCGCTGCTCGACCGTGACGGTCGCCTTCATGCTGGGCGCCCGCCGGGGCATCCCCAGGGCGCGTGGGCTGTGGCCGAGCACCGACCTGGCGGTCCGCCTCGAGGCTCCGGCCTCGGATTCCGGGCGCTCTCACGGGACGCGCCTCGCAGCAAGACCGACTGATGCTTCAGGCGGCGGCGCGGGCGGACAGGGGGCGGCGCCGCCGCGCGGGGTCGCGCAGGGCCGGGGGCTGGTAGGCCTGGTCGAGGGTGCCGATGTCGGTGCCGGGCGGGACGATCTCGTCGATACGGTCGAGGACGTCGTCCGGCAGGGTCACGTCGAGGCCGGCGAGCAGGCTGTCCAGGTGTTGCATGGTGCGGACGCCGATCAGGGCGCTGGTCACGGCGGGGTGCGCGATCGTGAACGCCATCGCCAGGTGGGTCATCGGCAGGCCCGTCTCGGCGGCGAGCGGGACGAGCTTCTCGACCGCGGCCAGGCGCTGCTCGTCACGCAGGTGCCGGAACAGGCCGGTACGCCGTACGTCGTCGGGCTGGTCCTTGCGGATGCGGCCGGTGAGCAGGCCCTGTCCGAGCGGGCCCCAGACCAGGGTGCCCAGGCCGAAGCGTTCGGTGGTCGGCAGGATCTCGCGTTCGATGCCGCGGGTCAGGATCGAGTAGGCCGGCTGTTCGGTGTGGAAGCGGGCCAGTCCGCGGCGTTCGGCGACCCACTGCGCCTCGACGATGCCGGAGGCCGGAGTGTGCGAGGCGCCGATCGCCCGGACCTTGCCGGCGCGGATCAGGTCGGTCAGCGCGGCGAGGGTCTCCTCGATGTCGGTGTGCGGGTCGGGCAGGTGCAGCTGGTAGAGGTCGATGTGGTCGGTGCGCAGCCGGCGCAGCGAGTTCTCCACGGCGGTGGCGATCCAGCGGCGGGAGGCGCCCTGCTGGTTCGGGCCGGGTCCGGCCGGGCGGCTGAACTTGGTGGCGAGCACCACCTCGTCGCGCCGGCCCGCGAGCGCTTGGCCGACGACTTCCTCCGAGTCGCCGTACGCGTCGGCGGTGTCGACGAAGTTGATCCCCGCGTCGAGCGCTCTGTGCAGGATGCGGGCCGATTCCGCGGGGGCGTTGCCCATCGTGGTGGCGAACATCAGCGTGCCCAGCGCGTAGGGGCTGACCTGGATGCCGGTGCGGCCGAGCGTGCGGTACTGCATGGAGATCTCCTCGCGGATGCCCTAGTCTCAGTTAACCGGAGACTCTTTCCGGAACCATACGGAAAGCTATTCCACTTAGGCAAGGGGGCGACCGGGTGACTCGGGAGAAGGCTCGGCGGGCCGACGCGCGACGCAACGTCGACGCGCTGCTCGAGGCTGCCGGCCAAGTCTTCGCCACGTCCGGGGTGGACGCGCCGGCGAAGGAGATCACCGACCTGGCCGGGGTGGGCGTCGGCACGCTCTACCGGCATTTCCCGCAGCGCTCCGACCTGGTCAAGGCCGTGGTGGAGAGCGGGATCGACGCGGTCGCCGACGCCGGACCGGCACTGAGTGCCACGCTGGCACCGGCCGAGGCGCTGGCCGAGTGGGTACGCCGGTTCACCGTCCTGCTCTCGACCAAGCGCGGCCTGGCCACGGCGCTGCACTCCGGCAATCCGGCGTTCGAGGGGCTGCCCGGCTATTTCCTGCAGCGGCTCGGCCCGGCGCTGAAGACCCTGCTCGGCAACGACACAGCGGTTCGCGACGACATCAGCGCCGAGGATCTCCTGCACGCCATCACCCAGCTGTCCCAGCCCGTGCCGGGCCGGGGGATCGAGCACAACCAGCGCGTCGTCGCGGTCTTCCTCGACGGCCTGCGGCGCCGTTAGAGGATCACGAACGACGGGGGGTCGTGGCGCAGGAACTCGTGGTGCGAGATGTCCCAGCCGTAGGCGCCGGTGCGGCCCAGGACGAGCAGGTCCCCGGCTCGCACCCGCTCGACGTGCTGGCCCCGACAGAGCACGTCGCGGGGGGTGCAGAGCTCGCCGACCACGTCGATCGCGGTGCCGGCGGCGGACGGCCGCGGGTAGGGGTGCGGCCAGTCGTCGACGGGCAGGACCGTGAACGGGTGGTCGTAACCCCACGCGGCCGGCAGCCGGAAGTGGTGGGTGCCGCCGCGCAGGACGGCGAACGTACGGCCGTGGGTGGTCTTCACGTCGATCACCGAGGCGGCGTACCAGCCGGCGTCCGCGGCCAGGTAACGGCCGGGCTCGAAGATCAGATCCACCCCGGCGGGTACGGCGATCGAGCGCAGCGGGGCCAGATCCATGCGCGCGTCGCTGAGGTAGTCGATCCCGAAGCCGCCCCCGACGTTGACCACGCGCGGGTTGATGCCGGTGGCCAAGGACCAGTCCAGAGCCTCCCGGACGAAGGACGCGTGCGCGGCGCCGTCCAGGTTGTTCGAGACCGCGTGCAGGTGGAACCCGACGACGCGTACGCCGGGAACCGCCAGCGCCTCCCCCAGCTGAGCCTCGTCCACGCCGAACGGGGTGGGCGTGCCGGTCATCGCGTGACTGCCCGTCAACGTGCTCGCGCGCCGGTTGACCCGGAGCACCACCGCCGCACCCGGCCGCACCGCGGCGATCCGGTGCAATTCGTGCACGCTCTCCGCGTTGAGCTGCACGCCCGCGTCGAGCGCGGTCGCCAGCTCCGCGTCGGTCTTCGCCGGCCCGCCGAAGACGATGCGCCGCGCACCCGCCCGGAGCGCCAGCGCCAGCTCCCCGCCGGACGCCACTTCGAGGCCGTCGCACTCCCGGGCCAGGGTCGCCAGCACCGACGGATGCCCGTTGGCCTTCACGGCGTACATCAGGGAAGCCGGAACCGGCAGGCTCCGCCGGACCGACTCGGCTCGCGCGCGCAGCGCGGCGGTGTCATAGACGTAGGCGCAGGCCTGGCCGGGCAGCGCGCGCAGCGCCCGGACGACGTGCTCAGGCGGGCGCATGCAGCGGGTTCCGCACCGGCACGTAGATGTCGCCCGTGCCCGCCAGCCGCATCCGGACCAGGGCCTTGTGCGGCACGGTGGGCGCGGTGAACGCGGCGTGGTCAGCCGGGGCGGCGTGCTCGTCGACCACCGCACGGATGATCCGCCAGGCCCGGTCCTCGTCGAGGCCGAGCCGCAGCACCAGCTCACCGAGGTGGGCCTGGAACAGCGTGTAGCCGATCTTCGCGCGGAACACGCCGAGGTCGTCGGTGCCGACCACCGAGCCGGGCCACAGGTCGATCCGGTGCCCCGCGGCGGCCAGCCGGGGCCGGTGCAGGCGCAGACCGGCGA